>NZ_KQ976354.1:5673006-5973006 GCF_000346485.2 Scytonema hofmannii PCC 7110 | reverse complement strand
TACACCTCTACTTACTACGTACTGGTCACTGGTTACTGGTCACTGGTCACAGGTCACTGTTTATGGCAAACTTGTTACTTGTGAATGACTTTCGTATTCATACACAAATTGGGAAACTCGACGAATAAACTCTGTTGCTCTGGAGTCATGATTGGGTCTTCTGACCAAAATACCTGCTAAGTATATTTTTCCACTTGGTGTCTGAATAATCCCTGCATCTCCAAGCACAAATCTCAGCGTTCCAGTTTTGTGGGCAATGATAGCACCAGAACCCAAACCAGATGGAAGCATACTTTGGTTGTGGCAATGACGCATCATCTCCAAAACTTGAGAACGACTGGTGTCATTGATTAATTGATTGTTGGTAACTAGGGCAGACAATTTCACTAAGTCTTTTGCACTGGTGGTATTAGTACCGTTAACGTCTGCTAGAAGATTGCGAATTGTAGTATTTTGCAATCCCCAACTGTGAAAACGCTGATTTAGTACCGCCTTACCACCCAAACGGTCAATAATCATATTTGTGGCGGTATTATCACTGATAGTCATCATCTTAGTTGCAGTTTGCAAGATGGTAAATCGACTACCAACAGATTTACTTTGCATATCTCCGGAACCACCAGCAACTAAGTCCTGTCGCATAACCACAGGTTCATCAAGACGCACTCTACCAGCTTCTATTTCCTGAAATAACGCTATCAAAATTGGGAATTTAATGGTGCTAGCTGCTGGAAATGCTTTGTCTCCATTAATATTCAAATAATCACCAGTTTGTAAATCTAAGAAAAACATTCCTGGGAGGAGAAAACTGTAACGCTCCATTAAAGCTCGAATTTGAGAATTGAGCGTTGACATTTCTTTGCCTAAAGGAACAATTTCTGCAAATGAAGCGCGATCGCCTAGATTTACAGAATTAGTTTCAGATTTTGGGGCAATAAATTCAATTTCCGGTAAATTAGTTAATTCTTTTGAATAATTATTACCTGCAATGCTATTAGAGTATTTACCCTGAGCGATCGCTCTTGATTGGTTACTATACGTAGATTGTGATAGAGTTGCTTTTGCTGGAGAACATAGCAATACAATAGTGGTGAGGTTTAATACGAACCAGTGTAATTTCATTCGTGTGCTAGGAGGTTTTATCTGTAATCGCTACTCAAATTTTTTTGCATCTTATTCATAAATTAGTGCAATTGTCAAGATCGGGAAAAATTTTCTTGAAACCTTTACACTTCAAAGATTTTTAATGTATTCTTCTCTGCAACAATTTTGCTTTTGCGCCTTTGCGTGAGACAAAAGTATAGTGATTTAGAATTTATTTTTCTTTACAATTCATTGAAAATGCAGATTCTCTCGTAGACCCCCATTACGGTACAAATATTGAGTTGACCACTGTTCACAAGCTTCTACAATCGCGCTCAACTCTTCTGAACTAAGGAGTTCATCTGGTTTTTCAGACGCCAGAATCTTAGCCGCTTCAGATGCTAACTTCTGTTCCACACCATACCTAAGCAGTTCTGCTTGATAAAGGTTCTCGTTTTCTTGGACTAGCTTGAAAAAGTAAGGAGTCATTAATTTTTCAAGATAACAACTTGCTAATACTTTATTTTGTAAATCAGGAGTGCGGTACGCAGCTAGCAACAGAAAGATAAAATTTTCCTTTTTTAAGGTAGTTGTAATATTAGAACTAAAGAAGCGGTCGTGTCAAGAAATAATTTACATTTGGTCTAAAAACGTAAATGCCTGACATAATGAGTTTGTTATTTATCTAGCGCTGAAGATCAACTCCTAACTCCTAGCTCTTAACTTTACGTATGCGTAGTTACACCTTAATAGCCCCTGCCAAAATCAACTTATATCTAGAAATTATTGGCGATCGCTCTGATGGGTATCACGAGTTAGTTATGATACTCCAGAGTATTGACCTTGCAGATGAAATTCATTTACAAGCAGGCAGTATTGATGCCATCCGCCTTCGCTGTAACTATCCAGAATTACCAACGGACAGAGGTAATTTAGCATACCGTGCTGCTGAATTAATGACAGTAAAATTTCCAGTAGCCTACGCAAAATATGGTGGTGTAGACATTAACATTCAAAAGCGGATCCCTATAGCCGCAGGGTTAGCAGGAGGTTCGGCAAATGCAGCAGCTGTATTGGTAGGAATAGATTTACTGTGGAACTTAGGTCTGACTCTCACAGAATTAGAGCAACTTGGATCTCTACTAGGTTCGGATATACCATTTTGTGTGGGGGGAGGGACTGCGATCGCAACAGGCAGAGGCGAGCAACTTTCGCCACTGAATGCTTTAGATAACATATATATAGTATTGGGGAAATACCGCAGCCTAGAAGTTTCTACCGCTTGGGCATACAAAACCTATCGACAGCAATTTGGGGAAACTTATCTCAGAGATACAGAAAGCTTGGCAGCCCGTGCGGCGGCAGTTCATTCCGGATCGATGGTAAAAGCTATAGTAAATAGAGATCCAAAAGAAATTGCCGAAAAGCTGCACAACGATTTAGAGCGTGTAGTGTTGCCAGAGTATCCGCAAGTCTTGCAACTACGAGAAACATTTGCAGCTGCTGGGGTTTTAGGAACAATGATGTCTGGTTCTGGTCCAACCGTGTTTGGGATTTGTGAATCTCAACAGCAGGCGGAACAAGTGAAAACTCGTGTTAGAGAAACTATTCCTGACAAGGATTTAGAATTATTCGTTACTCAAACCATTACACATGGAGTACAGTTAACAGTAAATCGTTAACTACGGCTAAACTGATAACTAATAACCAATAACTGATTATGGCAGACCAAAAGATCGCGCAACAAACAGACTCTCAAGCGCAAGTATCGGCAACACCTTTACGCTGCATAATAGGAGCCTTGATTTCAGGGGTATTAACCTATGGATTGTACTCTCTAATGGTTGCCATAGCTACAACCTATGCCAATAAACCCATTGCATCAAACAGCCAATTAGCGGCCAATATTGCTTCTGCTGTCCGGACTTTGGTTATAGGTGTAACTGCTTTAGGGAGTGGAGTCTTTGGCATGGTAACAATAGGATTGTTGGCGTTAGCAGTGCAACTGGTTGTGCAGAAACAAACAGAAAAACAAAACTAAACTGCTGAGCTTTTGATCTCGAAATGAAAGCAGCAGGAATTAAAGCTAATTAACGATAAACAGGGATTTGTTTTGCCTTCTACCAAAAAGGAGTAAATTTTTCAGATTTCATCTTTAAAGAAGCTTAACGTAAACTTGTAATGGTAAGTCATAAATTGTTGGCTTTGATTTCGTCCGGTGTCCAAGCTTGGAATGAATGGAGGGAAAAAAATCCTGAAATTAAACCAGACTTAAGTAATATTGAATTTTCGACTATCTTAGATGGTATAAACTTCAGTCATGCAAATCTTAAAGGAGTCAAAATTTACGAAGCCGAACTGCGAAACGCGAATTTTAACAACGCAGACTTAAGTGGTGTTGATTTTAGCATTGCAGACTTAAGTGGAGCCAATCTGAGCCATGCTAACCTTAGTGATGGGCTGTTTTTGGCGTCAGTGGAGTTTAGTGGAGCTAATTTGAGTGGAGCAAACCTCGCAAGAGCAGACTTTGGGGTATGTGTTATTGATTGCGGTCTTTTGTTTCGAGGGAGTTTAAGTGGAGTCAACCTCAGTCATGCAAATCTCCATCACGCCAGTTTGCGCTTTGCAGATCTTAACGACGCAAACCTTCATGGAGCTAATCTCTCTGGGGCGGATCTTTGTGCCGCCGATTTGAAGGGAGCCAATCTTTTTGGAGCCGACCTCAGCTATGCTGATTTGAGAGGAGCCGATTTCAGCAATGCCAATCTTACACACGCAAACCTCAGTCATGCAAAATTGGTCGGTTCACCTGATTTTGAAAAATTAGGAATCTATGACCTGAGTTATTTGAATGAAAGAAGAGTGAACTTTAGCAAAGCCAACTTTCTTGGGGCTTGTTTACATCCAACAGGTCTCGAATTCATCTTGTCCAGCTCCGTAAATTAAGTCTCCATACGTCTGCCATTTAGGTATTGAGTCCGCTTGTATGCGTCTCATGTTGCAGGTTCATTGAGCTTAAATTTAGCAAAAATCTAAGTCTTCTATAACAATTGGTACTTGAAATGGCTCGGCGAGCCTGACCAATTGAGCAACAGTTTTACCGATAATATCCTGAGTTTGGTGAGAGCGTTTATCTTGGACATTTATCTTGATTGACCCATGTTTTTTCAGGTTTCCATGACGATCTATCAATGTCCAATCGATTGAAGTTGGATTAAAATCAATACCTAATGCACCGTTTGTCAAAGAGGTTTCGACAACTCTCCGTGTCACTGCGTCTTAAAGTCTCCATGTCACACGGTTTTAGAGTTTTCTTAGTGCCATTCGGTTGTTAGCTTGCCCCTTGAAACAACATTTCTGACTGAAATTTATCTGTCGGCTGACGATATAGTTCCAAAAACGCTTCTCCAATTTTATTGGGATCGAAAGGAGTGTCCGGAGCAACTTGACCCATAATACTGACCATGCCAACCCGAATACCTGTGTCAGCTAATTCCTGAGCAAGCGTGAGGGCAAGGCTTCGCAATCCTGCCTTGCCAATACTAATGGATGATGCTTCGTCCCAAGGATAATGCGCCCAGCCACCCCCTGTAAAAAGCAGGCTTCCTTGCCCTTTAGATCGCATCGCTGGTAAAACGGCTTTCACGGCCACCAGTGCCCCGACAACATTCACACTAAAATCTTGGGCAAGTTGGGTCGTAGTTAATGTGGTCGGTTTACCAAAAGTCGGAGACACCACATTGTAAACGAGGACTTCTGCTAGGCCATGCTCTTGTTGGAGCTTGGCGATCGCATCAGTCAACGATGACTCATTGCTCACATCGGCGGCTGCAATAGACACTTCAATGCCTATATCGGTTAATGACTGGAGTGCATCGGTGTATTTAGAGGGATTGCGAGCAATTAGCCCTAGCTGAAAACCAGCTTTGCCGAATGCGTCAGCAATACCCATCCCTACTCCGGCTCCAAATCCAACAATGATGCAAAGTGGTTTCATAATTTCTCCTGGTATATAGAGAGGACAAGTTCAGTGAATTAGAGGGCTTTCGTTACACCACCGTTCACTTTGAAGCGTTAGAAATCATCTTTGGCGCGGCATTCATTATTTTAACTGCTGAACTTTACAGTAGAAGATTTAATAGTCGCGATATTCCATGTTCTTGCTAATTTTGGTACAAAATTGCTTTTTCAGAGAATGTAGTGAATAGCACATCAGTCCTGTGTTCAAGTTCTTTAGAGACAAATGCTTCCCATCCCTCTGTATCAACCGTAGACTATCATTTTTTTATACCTGTACACTCGTCCCTGCTTTTCGTACATTTAAATTTTCGCTCCTCGCGATCGCCTGTCTTAGTCTAAACGCCAGTAGTGAGCCATTTCTGATCACTAGTGTTCCATGAAGACCAAGCACCCATTGCTTTACGGATAGCTGAACGCTTTAGGACTGCCGGAATATCAAACATTAATTTGTATTAAGTTCCCTTAGAACTGACACAATTTGTGTAGTATATTTAAAGTCTCTGTGACCATTCTTTCTTCAGAAAACTCCTGAATTCGTTGTTGCGCTTTGTGAGCCATCTCCTGCATATCTGTAGGATGTCTAAGTGCCCAACTTATAGCTTCTAACAATCCACGACTATCTTCTTTACGGCATAGTAAGCCGTGCATTTTATCCTGAACTATCTCAGGAATTCCACTAGCATCGGTGGTAACAATTGGTAACCCATATGCCATTGCTTCACAAAGTGCAAATGGCTGGCCTTCATAGCGGGTAGGAAAAACAAAAATATTAGCAGATTTGAGGAATTTTATAACCTCAGTTCTGCTTCTATAACCAAGAAAGAAAACTTTATCTTCTACACAATACTCCCGAACCTTATTGAGTAATTGTTCTCTTAGTTGACCGTCTCCAATCCATACAAACCTCAAATCGGGGAAATCTTTAGTCAAGTCAGGAATGGTTGGAATTAGGTCTTCATGTCCTTTCTGAGCATTTAGACGAGCAACTGTTAGTGCAATTTGACTATTTTCAGGCACTTGAAGTTCTTGACGCACTTGACGGCGTAATAGGGCAATATCTTCATTACTATCTTGATTGACAGTCGGTGTCACTTTCGCACCATTGTAAATACAAATAACTTCATGGCTTGGCATCTGAAATAATTTACAAATAATACTTCGGTTATTTTCTGAAACAGCAATCCATTGCTGATTCCTAGCTCTTGCCCAATCATAGATTTTTAAACGATTCTGATTCATTGGAACCAGAAAAGGGCATAACTGAAACACAACTGCTGTTGGTATTTTTAATAGCCCACATGCAACTATGCTACCTAAGCAGTTTTCGGGCCAGGGAAGACTTATATGTACCACATCTGGTTTCGTTATCAGAAGTAAACGAACTGTACGCATTAGGGAAGGTAAGTATGTTCTTATTGTCTTGAGTGTTGAGGTATCTGTCTCTGCTATCTCTAAGGGATGATAGCTTACACCCTTTTCCTGAAAATTTTGAACTAGGGATGCGGTCATTTCTCTTTTTGGAAACGCCACAGAAACATCCCAACCCTCTTTTACTGCTGCTGATGCAATCGTTAAAGCATATTCCTCAACACCAGCACGTTGAGTGGAGGAAAATATTTGCAACAGCTTGGTTCTTTTTTCGGTAGAATGCATACAAATTCTCCAATTGTTAGAAAAGTTCACAGTGAAGCCTAAAGCACGACGTGCGTAGCCATCAAAATGACTCCCCTGCACGTTTGCAGAGGATACAACCAAGCCTTATAGCATTTTGAATTTTAGATGCGTGGATTTTGGATTGAATAAGCCTAAACTTCATTTCACACAACTATCTGTCGCATTCTTTTTTCAGGTAGTGTTGCTTTGCGATGGAGCCGATCGCTTATGCTCCTGCTTTCTCGAAATCAGCTTTAACCGTAGCAAAAGCCCAATCCAACCAAGGTAACAAGGCTTCGATATCCGAAGTTTCTACCGTTGCACCGCCCCAAATTCTGATTCCTGGAGGAGCAGAACGATAGGATGCAATATCGTAAGCAACCTCTTTTTGTTCCAGAACTTTAGCCAGTTTTTTGGCAAATTCTGCTTGCTTCTCTGAGCTTAAAGTTGCAAACCAAGAATCCTTAATTTGCAGGCAAATAGAAGTACAGGAGCGAGTTTCAGGATTCTCTGCTAGGAATGCAGCCCAAGTGCTTTTCTCAACCCAACGGGCGATCGCTGCTAGATTGGCTTCACTGCGGCGAATCAGACCTGGAAGCCCACCAATACTTTCTGCCCAGATTAAACCATCAAGTGCATCTTCCACGCACAGCATTGATGGCGTATTGATAGTGTCTCCTTTAAATACACCTTCAATCAACTTGCCTTTTTGAGTGAGACGGAAAATCTTTGGTATGGGTCTACCTGGGTCATAGCTTTCCAAACGTTCGACTGCGCGTGGTGACAGCACAATCACTCCGTGCTGTGCTTCTCCACCCAAGACCTTTTGCCAAGAATAGGTCACGACATCCAGCTTTTCCCAAGGGATATCCATTGCAAATACCGCAGAAGTCGCATCACAAATAGTCAGACCTTGGCGATCGTCTTGTATCCAATCACCATTAGGTGACCTCACACCAGATGTTGTTCCGTTCCACAAAAACACAACATCATGACTAAAATCAACTTGGTGTAAATCGGGTAAACTACCATAAGGTGCCTTCATGATGCGAGCATCAGGCAACTTTAGCTCATCTACCACATCTTTCACCCATTCCTGACCAAAACTTTCCCATGCCAATATATCTAGGGGAAGTTTTCCTAGCAACGACCACATTGCCATTTCCACTGCGCCTGTATCGGAAGCAGGAACAATACCCAAACGATAGTCTGAGGGAACACCAAGAATTTTCTTGGAGCGTTCAATCACTTCTGCTAACTTGGCTTTACCATCTGTAGAACGGTGAGAACGACCCACACAAGCATTGGCTAGTTTTTCCACCGACCAACCAGGGCGTTTTGCACAAGGACCGGAGGAAAAATGAGAAATGTTGGGTTTAATAGTTGGGAGAGAGAGATGCTCTGACATAAAGAGAACTTAGTGCAGCAGTATGGCATTAGGTTAGCTAGTTTACAGCATACCGAGTTTATTCTTCAAAATTGTTTACATTTTTTTAGTAGTTTGGGAAAAAAAATGACAATTGGTGTCACACCTTAGTAGGTATCTTAGGCAGCTGGTAAAGTAACAATGCCCAGTTCGTATGTACAAAAAGCTCCTTTCATGTTTTCTACTGCTTGATTTTAGCTATTTCTGTTACCCAATGGCGACGGTTATCGTGTTCTAAGTTAAGAATGTCTTCTAAAGACCAATGGAAGTGATAAGCGATACAGGCTACCTCCTCGTGTAATTGCTCTAAGGGGTAGCCTATGACTCCCCCGATAAAACTAACTCCACACTGAAATGTAAGAAGTCTCGTTGTAGTACTAGAACACCGATTCAGTAACAGGCGATCGTAAGGTAAGTCAGTCAGCCCAGTCAAAAAAGTTGGTAAGTAATAGTTGTATGAACGAATCCAAAAGCAAAAGTGAGTTGAAGAGAATGAAAATCACATAGCTGGGTGAAGGGGGTCGAGACAATTTGCTATCAACCACCTCTTGGGGCGATAAGTTGGGTACGGCTTGCGGCTAAGCGATCATAAGGTAAGTGCGATCGCTTGTTACTGAATCGGTGTTCTAGGTGAAGTGAGAAAACCTGAAAAAAGAAGAGGGCAATAGTAGTAGAGTTGTTGTTTACCACAACGACAACGGCTCTTGCGTACTTAACGTGCTAAATTGATAGGATAATGCCAAGCTAGTAAAGCTCTAATCTCAAAATTGCGAAAGTTTTTAAATCCAAATCCACTTCTCTTTATTAACTTCAATTTATTATTGATTCCTTCTACTACTCCACTGGTAGGTCTGAGCGATCGCATCCTGAGATTAGCATCTCACAGATCGGCAGTCATGAGCTTTGCACCTGTGAGGTTTGCTTTGAAGAGCTTTACATCTGTGAGGTGTGACTGTATGCTCTCAGTTACGTTTCAAATTTCAGGACGGCTTTTGCGTTAAAATTAGAGTATATAAATAAAAGGAAAAAGTATGATCGGTTTTAGTCCTTCAACGAGTTCTGAGAGAGATACGTCTAAGCTAACCTATAGTGTACTGGTTGAAAGTGAGCATGATGGTAGATTTAGTGCAGTGGTACTAGGCTTATCCGACTGTAAAAGCTCTGGTAAAACTGAAAATGAAGCGTTGGAGAACCTACAGCAGCTTTTGCAGAAACGTTTACAAAATTCAAGAATTGTTACTTTAGAAATTGATTCACCCAAAAATGATAATCCTTGGTTCAATGTGGCTGGAATGTACAAAGATAATCCACTCTTTGATGAGGTTTTGGCTGATATAGAAGCAGAACACCATAAACTTGATGTAGAAATCGAGGAGTACTATAAGCAAATCGATGCAGAGGATGAGATAAAGTGACAGTTGTTCGGGTGCTTGATACTGACCATTTATCACTTTTTCAAAGAGAACATCCAACTGTTACACGGCGTCTCAACCAAATTAATTTTGTAAATACAGCTATAACAGTTGTGACATTGGAAGAACAAATGAAAGGATGGCTGAATGTAATTAATAAGTATAACGATCGACCTTCCCAATCTGAAAAACTGATACTGGCTTACAAGGGATTAAGAGATGGTGTCGAATATCTTAACAAACTCAAAATACTTGACTTTGACTTGCCTGCTTACAATTCTTATCAAGAATTAGTTCGTCAGAGAATTCGTATAGGTACGAGAGACTTACGTATTGCTGCTATTACTCTGTCTATAAAAGGTATTTTAGTTACACGTAATACTAAAGATTTTGCAAAAGTTCCTAATTTACAAATAGAAGATTGGACAATACCTTAACGTGACTAGAATTCGGCGCAAAGATGGAGATATTCGTTGGATTCGCTCTATTGGTCTCTCACCTCTTTTCTCAGCGTACTCTGCGTCTCGGCGGTTAAATAAATGATTTTTGAACCGCTGAGTACGCTGAGAGTGAAGATGAGGAATTGCCACCTGAATCAAAATTTTATGAGCTACCTTGACAGAGCTACTTTTATCAATAGAACAAACAGCCATAATTGCCACCAGGGATGAGATTCCCAGATTAAAGTTCCTTGAGGCAAGTTTTTCGGTAACGCTAGGGTCAAGGAATCTTGTCCCCCAACAGTAGCATTGTCCAGTTCAATATCAAAAGTCAAGGGTAAGCTTTTTCCACGCCAGTGACGACGCCACCACTTCTGAGGTTTCACCTTCAATGCAACTATTCGCTTCTGACCTGGTGATATCTGCAATACCTTGGGTTGCGCTGTATAGCTGACGGTCTGTGGAGGGGTCAACAATAATTGGATTCCCCTCTAGGTCAATGGCAATACCCGGTTGAATTTCTAACCAACGGCGATAAGCTGGGTACAGCCAGATTTCGCGATCGCGAAATCTGGCTGACGCTTGTGCTGGTGGTGAGGTAAGTCGCACACCCAAGCCACAAACAATGTGACAAATCTTTCATAATTTCTGCTAAACGTGTACACCCTGGATACTTTGATTCTGCTAGTAAAAACAGAGTGTAAATGTTGAGATCGCACTTGGCGGTAGATGGCTTGGTAATCGATCTCATTGTCCGTACCCTCAATAGAGATAATGTAAATTATCCTTCTTTTCTGTTCCCTAGTGATTAGCTAAGGCGTAGCCCTCCAAAGGAATCACCTATATTTTTCGGTTTTTTAGTACTTCATTTATTGTCTCACTTGTCAATGCGTAAGTTCTGTAATGGTAGATCGCTCTGTACCGTCGGTCAAGATGCGCTTGCCAACAGCGTTCTGAGTTTTTTAGTATTCCAAGTTAGCATTCTAATCTTTACCGTTACGGAAACTTTTCCATAACGGCGAGCTAGCTATTTACTATAGACAAAAGTCTATGTTTTTTGTCTTTATAGGATTATATCTCTATGGAAAAACCTTTTCATAGATTTTGTCTATGCTGTTTCGCGTGAACAAAGAATATTTCTATGATGCGTGCATGAGGTTATCCATAGAATATTTCTATGCTTATTCAGAAAAATCCAGCATATTTCTTACAGTGGACTGCTGCCACCATTGCGATCGCGTAGATATTCCCAAATCTGCCGAATTTCGGTTCGGAATTCTTGGCGGTCAATAGCTGCTTGCTGTCGGTCTTGGGCTGCTTCGGCTGCTAAAGAATCTACACGGTTGGTTACTTCAACAACATTGATAGTCAGTGCGTCTACTCTTTGGTTGACTGCGGCTACATTCTCGGTAAGTTGCTGGATGTTAGCAACCAGAACGTCAATGGTGTTACTTTGACCGTTGATGTTAAAACGAGTAGCAGCGATCGCATCATTCTGGGCTAGCACTGTTTCGCCAACGTTGGCAAACAGTGTCTCTAAGCGGCTAAGTCGCTCCTCAGTAGTTGGCGGTTGTCCTGTGTTGGTCATTTTCCTCCTTCTTCTTGTCTATCGCTTGCTCTAACAGCATTGTTATAAGGTTGTTAACCGATCGATGTTCATCCTCAGCCCATTGTTTAAGAAAATCATGCTTATCTGGATCGAGGTAGACCATCACTCGTGGTTTTTTGGTAGGCATCTACAAGTACATATAAGTGCTATCGCTTATCAGCAATTGTCACCCTTACAGCGAGTTTTGGAAAGAGGTGTTGTACTTATTAGTACTTATTGCTATATTAGCAAGTGTAAGGGATGAGCGCAAGCAGAGTGCCAAGACAAACGCAAAATCATTCAAAGAAGTGAAGATAAATAAAGCTCTAGTGCGGTTTTCAGGCTTTCCGGGCTTCTAAAAAATAATTAAGCGTCCATATCGCGCTCCGATGCGCCCATCTCCGTTAAATCATTATCAAATCGTCCATATCGCACAACATAGGAGGATATGTGCAAATCCCCAGAATCTTTAATTTGGGCGAGTTTGCGGTGGGAGAGGCTTTGTACTCAAACTCGCCACTGTCAAAACAAGCGTTAAGTCAAATTTTGGCAACCTCTCGCCCAACTATTCAACGCTACGAAGCGATCGCTTATCGGGAAGTCCCAGATTTTCGCTTGGATTACCCCGAACTACTGCGAGAGCAATGGAAAATACGCAAAGCATCCAGAGATAGAACAGTAGCATATCTTACAGTCCTCTCACTCATTAAGTCCTTCCTCACCGCGTCTCCGCGTCCCCAAGTCTCCGCGTCGCACTTCGAGCGTGCCATTCGGGGTAGGGGCGCAAGGCATTGCGCCCTTACAAAGGGTATAGATTAACCCGGACGATCCTCCCCGCAAGTGGGAAGCTTGGAACGATAGAACTTGGCAGCCGATTCTACGAGATAAAGACGACGATAAAACCAAAGGTTTCAGCTTTAGTGAAATAGCACAACCAACAGAAGGAGCCGATGTCGTTCTCCATTTACCCCAAACATGGCCTGAAACCAACTTTGGCACAAACTACACCGGTCATTGGATACGATGTGTCTACACAATTCTTCATGAAGCTCAACCCTCCTATAGTAGCTCACCTAGTATTGTGGGTTTGGCTGTACGCGCCATTGGCGGTGCAGTAGATGCCACTCAATGTATCCGAGTTCCAGAGGAATTGCTGGGGATAAGTAATGGTAAAGCTTCTCAAGCCTTTGAATCTGCCGTCACTCCAGAGAATTTTGAGCGCTTAGCCATGAGCGCGGCAGGAAGAGCAGTTGCTCGCGCCCATTGTCTCACTCAGCCAGAACACACTACAGCAGGGATTGTCCGCTTGCTTCTGATTCCAAACAAGGCAGACATAAATACTTTTGATTTTCGTCGGGGAATGAAACCCGAAGAATATTTTGCCCTTGACTATGAATTAAAATCAGAAATTCTGGATTACTTGAGCGATCGCAAACCTTTAGGAGTGCAAGTTAAATTAGAGTCACCCGAATACGTCGGAGTCAGTGTTGAAATCGAGGTAATTTTAGAACCACAGTAATGGTACGCGGTGGGGTTTGCGCTTTTACCTGCATTTGTTCACAGGCTTGCCACTTGATGAGGAGCATATCAAAATTAGAGAAATTTTTGAGCAAGGTTTTGTTTTGGGGACAACCCAAATAGGTATTGATTCAATGCTCGGAGGTGGACGCCCGTATCATTTCATTGTAGAACTGCGTCAACAGTACCCCGCTCAAATTGATGAAGCATCCATCCGGAAGATTATTGAAAGACAAAAACCTGCTTTCTCCACCTACGATCTCTCAATTATTAATCCACCAGAATGACAGTTCACAAACTGTAGTCTAGCCATAGCCCAAACCACCAAATACGAATCCTTCTGTCGTTCCAACGGCGGAACCATCCTCATTGACATCGACAGCACAGTTTCCATAGCCCACATTATTTCTGTGATATAGTAATCCTATTTGAATTGATGAAGTTGTCAACTCTAAATTAGGCTAAGTGAGTGTCACCTGACTCCCTTCTTTGTCTAAAATTACCTACAGTAATTTACTCCTATCTCTGTGTCATGCTACTCTTAGAAGAGGACAGGTTCTACGATGATAGCAACTCATTTGTCCTACTTAAAGATTAATTGATTAAACCATCAAGTGCTGTTCCATGCCAAAGATAAAGGGAGAAATTGCTCCTATCATTGGAAATGTAATCACCATGACCAGAGGTATGCTTAATGCCTTCACCTTTTCCTGGAATGAACCCTTATTTAGAAAATCCTGATTTGTGGCCTGAGGTTCATCATCGTCTGATTACAGCGATCGCCATAGCCATAGCTCCCCCAATACGCCCTAAATACCGAGTTGCAATTGAAAAACGAACCTATCTCAGCGATGGCGAAAAGTCAGTCGAGGTAGGAATTCCTGATGTATCAGTACTGACTCAAAAGTCAACAACTAAAAATCCATCTATTACGACTCTGGCTGCTCAATCTGAATGTGTCACGGTGACAATTCCGGTACCAGAAGAAGTCAGAGAAGGTTATTTAGAAATTAGAGAAGTAGCAACTGGTCGCGTGGTTACAGTCATTGAAGTTCTTTCTCCCACCAATAAACGTCCAGGAAAAGGACGAGACGTTTATGAAGAAAAGCGAAGCTCTGTATTAAGTAGTCCTACCAATCTCATAGAGATTGACTTGCTCAGAAGCGGGAAATCCATGAGAATCATTAGTGAAACCATACAGACAGACTATCGCATCTTAGTTGCTCGGAAAAATCGCCGTCCTCTAGCTCAGTTGTTTGCTTTTAATGTCCGTCAGGAGATTCCTAAATTTCTCCTACCTTTACTATTAGAAGATACAGAACCATTGGTAGATTTACAACCTTTGTTAGTAGAGGTGTACGAACAGGCAGGATTTGATTTGGCAATAGACTACAATCTTGAATCTGTACCACCGCTTCAAAAAGAAGACAAAGTTTGGGCAGATGAACTGTTACGAGAAAAAGGGCTACGTAATGGTAATTTAATTTCAGAGGTTTTTGAGTAATAGAAAAAATGGCAATTGGTGTTTGGATATTAGGGGATCAACTTTGGTTAGAACAAGCAGCTTTGCAAAGTTGTCGCGAGAGGGATAACGTACACGTCATACTGATTGAGTCGCTGTGTCATGTCCGAGCACGTCCCTATCACAAGCAAAAGCTAGTTTTAGTGTGGTCAGCAATGCGGCATTTTGCTGAAGAATTGCGACAGATTGGTTACTCAGTTACCTATCAAATGTCAGAAGATTTTGAGACCCCACTTCAACAGTGGGTTAAGGAAAAACAAATCACTGAATTACGGGTGATGGTACCCAATGACATTCCCTTTCTGAAAATTATTGAAAATTTAGAAACGCGTTACCTCTCGTTTTTAGATTGTCAACTGACCCTAATTCCCAACAATCAGTTTTTGTGGAATTCTGAAGAATTTATAACTTGGGCTAAGCCTCGCAAACGATTGTTAATGGAGGATTTCTACCGAGAAGGAAGGCGACGTTTTCAAATTCTGATGGAAGGAAATAAACCAACGGGAGGACAATGGAACTTTGATAAAAATAATCGTCAGCCTCCAAAAGGAAAGTTAAAGACACCACCAGCTAAATGGTTTGAACCGGATGAGATAACTCAAAAAGTCATTACCCACGTCAATTCTTTACCCTTCCCAACCTACGGTACAGAAATCCTCAATCCCAACTCGCCACTCTCCACTCCCCATTCCCAACTCCCCTTTCGTTGGGCGGTTACTCGTTCTGAAGCATTAGAAGTCTTAGATTGGTTTGTCAACAACCGCCTACCTAATTTTGGTCCTTACCAAGATGCAATGATCGCAGGCGAAGAAACAATGTGGCATGCCATGCTTTCTCCGTATCTAAATATCGGGTTACTCCAACCTTTAGAGGTGATTCAAGCAGCAGAAAAAGCATATTACCAAAACAAATTGCCTTTAAATAGTGTTGAAGGTTTTATCCGTCAAGTGTTAGGTTGGCGAGAGTATATGCACGGGATTTATCATTTTGTCAGTGCAGATTATCCTGAAAAAAACTGGTTTAACCACACCCAACCTTTACCTGAATTCTTCTGGACAGGTGACACCAATTTGAATTGTTTGCGTCAAATTTTATCTCAGTTGCAACGCACTGGCTATGCTCATCACATCCAAAGGTTAATGGTATTGAGTAATTTTGCTTTGATTGCAGGAATTTCACCTCAAGAAGTGGAAAATTGGTTTCATGCCACGTTTATTGATGCTTATGACTGGGTGATGCAGACCAATGTTATTGGTATGGGATTGTTTGCTGATGGCGGCTTGTTGGCATCAAAGCCATATGCAGCATCGGGTAATTATGTCAATAAGATGAGTGATTATTGTAAGGGATGCGATCGCAATCCAAAGGAACGTGTTGGAGAAAAAGCCTGTCCGTTTAATTTCTTTTACTGGGATTTTCTTGACCGTCACCGCGATCAACTACAATCGCAAGGACGAATGAGTTTTATTTTGGGACACCTCGATCGCATTTCTCAAGAAGAATTAGAAATTATCCGCAAACAAGCACAAGATTGGTACGCTAGTCTGTCATGAAAACCTTCACTTTTGGTAGTATTTTTAGATTTTGGATTGGGAAAAATGATATTCATCCTTCAAATGTTTCCCATTCACTCTAGTCTGTGCTTAATCCAGAAATCGTGGTTCAGCACTTGCGGATGTCTGTGATGGTGCAGCAACCGTCAGTACTAAGTTACCATCGCTTTGCTCTATCTTGACCGCAGGTGGACTATCAATGCCAGTCACTATAACACGTACACTACTTGCATTGAGGGACGTGACACTGACACTGGTGATTCCATTAGCAGGATTGCTGACATTCAAAGGCGTACCCGATCGCAAATTCAGTTGAGTATTGGTCAGTTCAGCAATATAAGTCTTTTCATAGGTAGAGGTAACAACTTTTGACAACCGAGGATTTGTTGTTTGCAAGATGACCTCAATTCCATCTTTAGTAGGATTGACAGTAACGACACTCACTTGATTCATTTCAGCCCACGCAGGCTGAAATGATACTAAGGCGATCGCTCCTGCGATAGAACAGCTTGTTAACAGGGGCAATTGTTGCACTATGACTCCTCACACAGCATCCTAATAAATTTGGATGCAGAAACAAACTTATCTTTGATAATTTTTCTCAGAATATCATTCTACGGGAATAAATTTCATTTAAATTCCCCATAAAGATATACTTTGAAATAGCTAAACTCAAAGAAACTCTATGGTTAGTACACCCACTAAACCAAGCAATGTTCCCCCAGAAACGCTCCTAGCAGAACAGCGAGTAATTTTTCACAATATCAGTTGGCCAGCTTACGAGCAAATTTTAGCAGCGCTAGATGAAAGTGCGACGAGATTAATTGAACTATTTATCCGCATTTTGGTGGTAGAACTTGGTTTAAAAATCAAAACGATGGGTTCAACTTTGATCTCAAATTCTTTTGATAGTAATAACTACTGAATTCGATACTGTTCACTGGTCACTGGTCACTGTTCCCGCACTGCTACCCCGTTTTACTAGAAAAGGAGATAAAACAAGGTTTTCCACACTTTTTTCCATTAACACATCAAGTAACATTTGCATAGCAGAGCGACCAAGTTCCAACATTGGTTGGCAAACTGTCGTCAGTGGAGGCGTAACGTAACGGGACAGTGCAATACCATCAAATCCAACTAGGCTTAAATCTTGCGGGACTGAAATACCTAGTTCCTGACAAGCTAGCAAAGCACCAACTGCTACCATATCGTTATAACAAAAGATGCCTGTTACCCCAGCCGTGACTAGTTTAGGTAGCTGTTGTTGACCGATCGCAACATCATCGGTTCTGCCATATTCTTCATCACTTATTGCAACCCAATCAGTCTTTGATGATAAACCAGTTTCCGTAAGAGCCATGCGGTATCCTTCTAGACGTTGTTGGTTTGACCGACTGCGATCGCCTACGCCTAAGTATCCAATGGAAGTATGTCCAAGACTGACAAGATGCTCTACAGCCAATCGAGCACCCAAATAGTCGTCTATTTCAATGAAGTGAAACATTTCGGGCTGGTCTTGGGTCTGACTATTCAGAAAAACTATTGGTACGGCAATTTGCGCGAGTTGCTGTGTATGGTGTTTAGTAATTCGCGAGTCAGCTACCAAGATACCATCCACTCTGCGGCGATGAAAACTATCAATAGCTGCTATTTCCTGCTCAAAATCTCGGTGTGAAGCACTTAACAACACACTCAAGCCCGCCGTTCGGGCGACCTGTTCTATTCCCTCTACAACTTCCCCAAAAAAGGGATCTGCTATGGAAGTGACCACTACTCCAATGGTATTGGTACGTTGAGTTTGCAGGCTTTGAGCAACAGCATTAGGCACATAGTTCATTTCCCGCGCTATTTTCTTAATTTCCTCTCGCACCTGGGGGCTAATGAGAGAGTTATCTCGCAAGGCGCGTGAAACCGTGGAATGAGAAACGCCTGCTCTTCGAGCAATATCTTCAATGGAAATTTTTCGTTTGCTCATTTGCTATACTTAATTTTGTCTTGCACACGTGTGCATCTCTATAGAGTATAGAAAATTTTAGTGAGTGCGATCAACAAATCAATGATTATTATCATAATGGGTGTTTCAGGAGTTGGCAAAACCACCATAGGAAAACTGCTAGCAGAGTCTTTACAGTGGGAATTTAGTGATGCTGATAACTTCCACTCGGTAGAAAATGTGGAGAAAATGCGAGGTGGTATCCCCCTAAGTGACGCCGAGAGAAAACCTTGGTTGCAAGATTTGCAGACAGCTATTAAACATTGGTTGCAAGAAAATAAGAATATGGTGTTGGCTTGTTCCGCATTAAAAGACAGCTACCGCCAATTTCTTGTATTGGATAGCGATCGCACCAAACTGGTGTACCTCAGGGGGTCTTACCAGTTGATTCAACAGCGATTGCACGAGCGTCAAAATCATTACATGAGTGAAAAATTGCTCAGCACCCAGTTTGAGACTCTTGAAGAGCCATCAGATGCTATATACATAGACGTTGCTGAGCCACCCCTGGTAATTGTACAAAACATTAGAATGGTTTTGGGAATGTGAGAAATAGCGATCGAAAAGTACGTCAGATGTTAAGCAGAAGAAAAATACTATACTTCCCACAAGTATAGATTGCGCTTTTGAACCCAGGTGTAGGGGCGCAAGGCTGCCGCGCCCCTACAAAGCATGTTGTTCATTTGAATACTCAGCTTATGATCGTGCAAAGTATATCTGCCATCTGCCTTTTCAAAAAGGTTCATATTAAGAAACTTGCCATGTTCTATCGACTCTCTATCTTTTTTTAGTAAAATTACGTAAAATTATAAGTATAAAAAAAGAACACATAAAAATTAATGGTTAGACTCTACTTCTTTCTGTTGCAACAAAGTTGGGTAGAAAATTTATAGAGTATAAAAGAAGAAATTCTAGATTTTTATCGTTATCAAAAATTAGAAAAAGAGGAAATAATAAAAATGATATTGAAAGGGAATCTTTATCATAAACTCATAAAAATTGTAGAGCAGCTATTGTTTCCAACTCTACAGTCACAAGGCATTTCTTAAAAAATCTTAATCGTTGTTCTTTGTCAGTATAATTAGTAAATAATTGGTGATTGGTGATGAGTATAACTCTACCCTTGGGGCAAGACACTCCTAATTGTCCACCGGGTTGTGTACCCCAGTTTTATGCCGCTCTAGCAGAACTTGCGCCCATTGGCATCTTTTACACCAATGCAGATGGACAATGTTTGTACGTAAATCCCCGGTGGTGTTTTGTTGCCGGAATCACAATTACAGAAGCACAGGGAGAAGGTTGGCTCGATGGCTTGCACCCAGACGATCGCCAACGAGTTTTTTCCGAGTGGCAACAAGCCGCACAATCAAATTTACCATTTCAATCAGAGTACAGGATGCTTCGTCCCGACGGTAAAGAAACCTGGGTGTTGGGTCAGGCAATTGCCGAACTAGATGCTAATAGGACAGTGAAGGGATATGTCGGTACTTTGACTGATATTACCGAACGCAAGCAGAAAGAGGTTGAACTGCGAGAAATGAGCGTGGCTCTGGAATATGCAGTATCGGGTATTGCAAAGTTAGATGTTGAGGGGCGGTATGTGTTTGTCAACCAGGCTTACGCTAGTGTAGTAGGCTATACCCCCGAAGAAATGATTGGGATGGCATGGCAAAAGACCGTTCATCCTGACGAGATCGAAACAATGATTGCTGCCTACAATGTGATGCTGCAAAACGGTAAGGTTGAAACTGATGCTAGAGGAATTCGCCGGAATGGGTCGATTTTCTACAAACAGCTTGTCATGATTTCAATTTACAACGAACAGCACAAATTTATTGGGCATCACTGTTTCATGAAAGATATTACCGATCGCAAACAAACCGAATTAGAACTGCAACAGGCAAAAGAAACCGCAGAAGTGGCAAATCAAGCAAAGAGCCTTTTTCTGGCAAACATGAGCCATGAATTACGAACTCCTCTAAACGTGATTCTGGGATTTACTCAGGTGATGGGGCGCGATCGTTCTCTGAACGCTGAACAGCAAGAAAACCTCAAAATCATTCGTCGCAGTGGCGATCATCTACTCAATCTCATTAACGATATACTGGATTTGTCGAAGATTGAAGCAGGGCATACTTCGATTGACACTAACAATATCGATCTCGTTGCTTTGTTACATTCCCTTCGCAGTATGTTTCAGCAAAAAGCGGTAGCTAAGGGCATACAGTTTAATTTCGACATTGACCCAATTCTGCCGCAATACATCACCACTGACCCCAGCAAACTCCGTCAAATCCTCATCAACCTGCTCAGTAATGCGATTAAGTTCACCAAGCAGGGAAATGTTACGCTCTGTGTCAAGGTGAATGAAGAAGAAGGAACTTCCAACTTTCAAGAACTGAAAAACGTAACTTCTGCTGTCTCTTTGCTGTTTGAAGTAAAAGATACGGGTATTGGTATTCCAGCAAAGGATATGGATCTCATCTTCAACGCCTTTGTCCAAGCGGAAGCTGGAAAAGGAGCAACAGAGGGAACTGGGTTGGGATTAACCATTAGCCGTAACCTTGCGGGTTTGATGGGAGGTAACATTACAGTCAGTAGCACAGTTGGGCAAGGCACAACTTTTCAATTTACCCTTCCAGTTCGGCTTGCTACCAGTACTGATATGCAGCCCGAACAAATTAACCGTCAGGTTATTGGGCTGGTTCCCGGTCAACCTCAATACCGCATTCTTGTCGTTGATGACCAGCCAGAAAATCGTTTGCTATTGGTCAAGCTGTTGACTAACTTGGGATTAGACGTGCAAGAAGCAACAAACGGACAAGAAGCGATCGCACTTTGGCACGTATGGCATCCCCATATAATTTGGATGGACATCCGAATGCCCGTTCTCAACGGTTACAAAGCAACAAAATGGATTCGAGAACAAGAAAATGCAGCTAAAAATCAAAACCAACCCTCGAAGATTATTGCTCTGACCGCTCATGCATCTGAAAGCGATCGCAACCTTGCCCTTGACGCAGGCTGTGATGACTATATTAGCAAACCCTTTCAGGAAGAAACCTTGTTCAACATGATGGCGAAATATTTAGGGCTTTCCTATCTTTATGCTGACAGCGAACCGCCATCAACAAGCAGCGACCTACCTGTCAACAACGTACTCACCTCTGACAATTTGTCTGTCATGTCAGCAACTTGGATTGCTCAATTACACCAGGCAGCATTATTGTGTAATGACGAGGAGGTTTTGCTTGTCATTGAACAAATTCCACCCGAACACGAGTCTTTGACAAAAGAACTACAGCATTTATCACAAAACTTTGAGTTCCATCGGATTATGCAGTTAGCTCAAGCAGCTCTTAATCTGTAAGAAAGGGGGCTATGCTTAAGTCCTAAGCTTGAGCAATTTTAGCTATAGACCAAAACTGCTCGTAAAAAAACTTAATGCACGCTTTTGCACACGTGTGCAAAAATAAAAAATAAGCAGAAAACACTTTATGCACACCTGTGCAACCCCAATTAAAACCTGAAAGTACGATTTTACAAATCAACGACAAAAGTAGCGAAGGTATGTCTCAAACTCTAAATGATTGCATCGAACAAGCTCAAAACAATCCCTTGGATTCCTTAGAAGAATGGGAAGAAGATTTACTGAACCGCTATCCCGATCCGGCTAGCATAGTCAAAGAAGATAAAACCGCTCAAGAGTATAGGAATTATGAAACGCCTACTAGAGATACAGTCAAAGAGTTCTATCGGTTAAATCATATTAACCAAACATATGACTTTGTATTACAGAAAAAAGCAGAATTTCTGAAGTTTGACAAGAAAGAAATGGCTGTTTGGGATGCAGTCGAATTTTTGAATCAATTGGTGGACGATTCAGATCCTGATACATATTTAGACCAATTACAGCACTTTTTGCAAACATCAGAAGCTATTCACGCAGATCGTTATCCTGACTGGAGAGTACTAACAGGCTTCTTGCACGATATGGGGAAGGTGCTGTGTCTGTTTGGGGAACCCCAATGGGCTACCGTAGGCGATACTTATCCTGTAGGTTGTGCATTCTCCGAAAAAATTGTCTTCTTTGAATTTTTCCAGCATAATCCCGATGACAATAATCCGAAATATAACACTAAATATGGTGTTTACAAACCTAATTGTGGGCTGAATCAAGTCCATATGTCATGGGGACATGACGAGTATTTTTATCACATGATGAAAAACTATTTACCCGAACCTGCATTGTATATCCTCCGCTATCATTCATTTTATCCCCAACATCGTGAAAACGGTTACGATTATTTAATGGACGAGCGCGATCGCCAAATGTTTAAATGGGTGAAGTTATTCAATCCCTACGATTTGTATTCAAAAAATCCCAATCCTCCAAATTGGCAAGAACTAAGACCTTATTATGAAGATTTATTGGCTAAGTATTTGCCTCTAACATTAAAATTCTAAATATCCGTTAGTAGCGGCAAAGATTCAAACAAAACGGCACAAACATCATAATCCAATTGGGCTTTATTGATCAACAAATAAGTCTTGGTGCAACGACTGCACACTTGACCAGTCAAAAGAAAAGTTAGTTTTTGCTAAGATTTGTTTAATGTAACAATATATTAAAAAACTAGCTTTGATAACTTAACATAACAATTAAGTGCATTTGGCAAGTATAATTGTGTTGAGTCTGAAAACAAGGTAGAAGGATTTTCAGATTGGATAATGTACTACAAATTCACAGCCACCAAAATTACAATTGACAATGCAAGATTTACCGACTCTGCCGTTAAATTTTGTGAATGCAATTTAAGTTTAGGCTATAAAATTGTTAAATTAGACTTAATCTCGCAATTGGTTAATTATCCTTAAGGGATGATTTATAAAGTAAACATTCAGAATCTGTAGGTTGGGTTGAGGAACGAAACCCAACAAATATACGATTATGTTTGTTTTTGCTGTTGCTTAACCCAACCTACATAATAAATTTAGAAATTGAGAATTTACTTTATAAATGCCCTCTAAAGACCCCGATATAAAGAGTTTGAATTACATAGAGACGAAATACCCTTCTTTATTTAGTCAAAGTCTTTCAATAAAGGGAGTTTATTTTTGTAACGTTACAAAAATAAACTAAGTAAATTCAAACAGAATAAAAAATTGCCAACTTTATAACATCAGCTTTAGTTAAAAACAGTGACCAGTGACCAGTGACCAATAACCATTGGCAGTTGTTTGATATACCTTATTTAAATACAAATGAACGTGAAGAGAATTTCGCTCGCAGCCAACACACTAGCTCTCATGAGCAGTACTGTTATGGGTTGTACAAAAACCTCCCAAATCGTCATTGCGGTAGATGCAGCCGTTGATGCAGATGTAGACGCAACGGTTAGCTCTAATAATCTACAAGCGGGAGAACTGGCTTGCCAATATATTGGCGATCGCCTGAAAGGCAAAGGCAATGTAGTCATCCTCAACAGTATTTCGATGGACTCAGTCATCCAGCGAGTCAATGGTTGCGAAAATGCATTATCCAAATATGCCGATATCAAAATCCTCTCTAAAGACCAGAACGCAGAAGGGAGTCGGGATGGGGGGCTGAGAGTTATGAGCGATTTGCTGACAACCTCAGTAGCTACAAAGGTTGGTGAGACCAATTTTGGATGCGTGGATTTTGGATTGAAAAGTTTTGAATTTAAACTTGAGGAGCAAGATGAATGTGAAAAAGATCGCAACTGTAACTAGTTTATTAAGTATCATCAGTGGTGCTATTGTAGGATGCACAAATACTTCTCCAAATAACAGCACCGCTACTAACACTGATACTAATACGGCTACCAACGTCAGTGTACAAAGCAAAGATGGCGGCGATGCAAAATTACGCTCTGTCGGCGTCACTCTTGGCGATTTAAGTAACCCCTTCTTTGTTCTTATGGGGAAAGGCGCTGAGCAAGAAGCTCAGAAAATCGGAGGTGATGATGTCAAAGTGACGGTGGTTTCCAGTGGCTACGATCTGAACCAACAAACCAACCAAATCGAAAATTTCGTTGCTGCTGATACTGACGTCATCATCTTGAATGCTGCTGACAGTAAAGGAATTACGCCAGCCGTTGAGAAAGCAAGACAAGCAGGTAAGATTGTGATTGCGGTAGACACAGCCATTAGTGGAGAAGTGGATGCCACAGTAACGACCAATAATGTGCAAGCAGGAGAGGTGAGTTGCCAATACATTGTCGATCGCCTCAAAGGCAAAGGTAATGTGGTCATCGTCAACGGTCCTCCAGTCGCCTCAGTTATTGAGCGAGTGAGTGGTTGCGAAAAGGTCTTGTCTAAATATCCCGGTATGAAAGTCCTCTCAAAAGACCAAAACGCAGAAGGAAGCAGGGATGGAGGGCTGAGGGTTATGAGCGATTTGCTGACAACCTTCCCGTCTATTGATGCGGTTTTTGCCATTAACGATCCAAGCGGTGTTGGAGTAGATCTCGCAGCCAGTCAAGCAAAACGCAAAGACTTTTTCATTGTTGGAGTTGATGGTGCGCCGGAAGCAATCGACGCGATCGCATCCAAAAACAGTCTATATGCTGCAACTGCGACTCAAGATCCAAGAGGGATGACTCGAAAAGCGGTTGAGGTTGGCAACAACATCCTGTATGGTAAAAAACCCAGCAATCCGAACATTTTAATTCCAGTCAAGCTGATTACGCGAGAGAACGTCAGCAGCTATAAAGGCTGGTAATACCATTTTGGATGCGTGGATGCGTGGATTGAAAGAGTCTCATTTGGACTTATTTTCACCCAACTATCTGTCGCATTCTTGTTTCAAATTGGTATGAGCCATAAAAATTGTGTAACTTGTTTTTGCAAGGTCTACTCATGACAACAAATACTGAAACCTTGTTTCCCCATGCATCCACCACTACCCCTGTATTGGAAATGCAAGGGATTACGAAACGATTTAATGGTGTATCTGCTCTCCAAAATGTCAATCTCACGATTTATCCGGGAGAAGTTCACGCTCTCATGGGTGAGAACGGGGCGGGTAAAAGCACATTGATGAAAATCCTTGCTGGGGCTTACATTGCTGATGAAGGAGAAATTCGCATCAACGGTCAACCGATAAAAATTACCGATCCGGGTACAGCACGTAAGTCGGGCATTAATCTCATTTATCAAGAACTGAATGTCGCACCCAATTTAACCGTTGCCGAAAATATTTTTATGGGTAGCGAGTTGCGGCGGGGTCAGTTTTTAGACCGCAAAAGTATGCAACTTGAAGCACAGCAAGTGCTAGAAAGCCTTGGAGCTAGCTTTACAGATCGCGATGTGGTTGGGACTTTGTCCATCGCCGAACAACAACAGGTAGAAATTGCAAGGGCGCTGAAGGACAACAGCCGCATTTTAGTGATGGATGAGCCAACAGCAGCACTGTCCGATCGCGAAACTGAGTGTTTGTTTGAGATTGTTCGCAAACTGCGGAATAACGGCATTGCTATTATCTATATCAGTCACCGCATGGAAGAAATATATGCCCTAGCTGACCGAATTAGCGTACTGCGCGATGGTCAATACATTGGTAGTTTGACACGGGATGAAATTTCTCCACAGCGATTGGTGCAGATGATGGTGGGTCGCTCGATGCAGGACTTTTACGAGCATCAAAGGCAAACCAATCTAGGTTCGGTGGTTTTAGAAGTCAGAAATATCAGCGACGGACGCAAGATTGAGCCAGCTAGTTTTAAAATTCGTGCTGGAGAAATTCTCGGACTCTCAGGGTTGGTTGGTGCAGGACGCACGGAAGTGTCCCGGCTCATTTTCGGTGCAGACCCCAAAGTCAGTGGTGAAGTTTTTCTAAATGGCAACAAATTGAATATTCATTCACCCAGTGATGCCATTGCTGCTGGGATTGGTTACGTCCCAGAAGACCGCAAAGACCAGGGTTTATTTCTGGAAATGAGTTCCCGCAAGAATATTGCCCTCAACACACTCAAGGAGGATGCAAAAGCTGGTGTTGTTAACTGGGGTTCAGTGAATAAGTTGGCAACAGAAGCAGTAGAAAACTTCAATATCCGGCTTGCTAATTTGGAAATCAGAGCGGTGGATCTTTCTGGTGGCAATCAGCAGAAGCTACTGCTAGCGAGGTGGTTAGCCATTAAACCGAAAGTCCTAATGTTGGATGAACCCACACGCGGTGTAGATATCGGTGCCAAAAGCGAAATTTACCGAATTATGAGCGAGTTGGCAGCACAGGGCGTGGCTATTTTGATGGTTTCCAGCGAACTACCGGAGATTGTAGGGATGAGCGATCGCGTCTTAGTGATGCGGGAAGGAAAATTAGTGGGCGAACTTGATGGTAGCCCTAGTAAAGAAATTACCCAAGAAAACATTATGCACTATGCAACTGGAGCATCGGAGGTACTAGCATCATGAGTCAAACCTTAAAGCCTGCCAATAATAAACTGAGCAAGAATTCAACATCACGCCAGCGTAAACCGATTAACACTCTGCTTGAGGTTGCAGGGATTCTGCCAATTCTGGTACTGATTTGCATCTTATTTACAGTCGTTTCTCCCAACTTCCTCACAGTCGGTAATGTTGTTAATATATTGCGTCAAGCATCAATCAATATTGTGTTGGCAACGGGCATGACGTTTGTCATTCTGACAGGAGGTATTGACCTTTCCGTGGGGTCAATATTGGCTGTTTCGGCTGTAGTTGCAGTGTTAGTCTCGCTACTTCCTGCTTTAGGTTGGGCGGCTGTACCTGCTGGGTTGCTCACAGGATTGCTTTTAGGATTAATTAACGGTGCTCTTATCACCTTTTTGGATGTGCCACCTTTTATTGTCACCTTGGGTTCGCTCACTGCTTTAAGGGGTGCTGCCTTTTTGGTTGCTAACGGTACAACAGTTATTAACCGTGACATCAATTTTGCTTGGATAGGTAATAACTATTTAGGTCCCCTTCCCTGGCTGGTGATAATTGCCCTACTAACTGTAGCCGCTACTTGGTTTGTCCTGCGACAGACTGTTTTGGGGGTACAAATTTATGCTGTCGGTGGTAACGAACGAGCAGCACGGCTGACTGGTATTAAAGTCAATCACGTGTTGTTATTTGTTTACGGTGTCAGTGGATTGCTAGCAGGTTTGGCAGGAATCATGAGTGCCAGCCGTCTTTATAGTGCCACTGGTATGTTAGGTCAGGGGTACGAGTTAGATGCGATCGCTGCTGTTATTTTGGGTGGAACTAGCTTTACTGGCGGTATTGGCACTATTGGCGGAACTCTTTTAGGCGCATTAATCATTGCTGTTCTCAACAATGGTTTGACCTTGTTGAATATGTCTTACTTCTGGCAACTCGTTGTCAAAGGACTGGTCATTATTGTGGCGGTGATGATCGATCGCCTCCGCAGACGTTCGAGAAGATAGTAAACAGTGACCAGTGAACAGTGACCAGTGACCATACAATGCGCTAGCACACTTAGTGTATTATGGCAAACAAGGTGCGCTTGGCGTCGCCTACTCCCACGGATATAATCCTGGTGGAACAGTCAGTCTTATAGGTGGAACGGGTAGTGTCTTGGCAAACTCTCCCTTTGGAAACAATATTGCGACTTCCAACAATATAGTAGGGACGCAGGGATACTATCGCTTTTCACCACATTTTCAGATCCATGCTTGGGGTGGATATATCTGGGCAAATGCTAAAAACTCTGGTTTCAGCGATATTTCCAATGGGATTGGTGGAACGGATTCACTCTTTGTGAGAAGTGGAGACAACGCAAAAGCCTGGTATGGAGCAATCGGTATGTCCTTTCCAGATGTCGGCGGGAAAGGCAATTTACCAGGAATCCTCTTTGGGTTACCACCACGCGTTTCTAACAGCGATGTTCGTAAAGATAGCGATCGCGTCTACCATATTGAAGCATTCTATCGCTGGCGTCTAAATAACAACATCTCAGTCACTCCTGGTTTCTGGGTGATTCTGAATCCAGAAAATAATAGCAAAAATGATACTCAGTTTCACTAGTTAAAATATACTAATTACCATTAAACTCTTGTTAATTAAAGAACCTAGCCTTTAGCGCAAATATGTGTGTACCCATGTAAGCGGTAGAACTATTGGCACATATGTAGTAAGCTAAAAAGCAAGGAGTCATATCAAATCCGGTAGCATCGCGTTGTAACGACTCACGATTTTATAAATCGAACCGCGCCGATATCCTGTAACTAAAGCTACTTCTTGTGCTGTGTACCCCTTGGCTATCAGCCAGATGATTTGTAAGCGTGTGCGTTCTATGGCTTGTAAGGACAGCACCCTTGATTTTTTCGCAATAATTATATCACTTCGATCAATACCTTCGCCATTTTTGAAGGGTAAAGTGGTGGTCTTTTAACCATGAAAGCCCGTTCTTCTGTTCCAGGGCAAAAATCACTCTTCCTTTAAAAACGCCTCAGGTTTTTCCAGAAAGAATTTTGATTCAATAGCCTGCACAGCATGACATTGAGATTCTGGCACTTGAGCGAAAGAACACACATGAGTCAGAAATTTTTGTTGAAAGTGGCAAAAGTTTGTGTTCTAGGCAAAAATGGCAAAATTTGTCTAGGCTTCACTTTTGGCGAAGGTATTGTTCGATACTACCGGATTTGATATAAGCCATCGTTTACAACAAAGCCCGTAGGTAAAGGAACTGGACTGGGATTAGCTATCAGCCATCAAATTATTGTCGATCAACATAATAAACACGCCCGCGATTGGAAATCGCGTCTATACAAACAAAGTCCACCTACGTGGACTTCATATTAAGTCCGCGTCGGCGGACTTAGTACATAATTTTACAAGTTCGTAACGAAATAAAGATGGTACAAATCGTTTGTAGTTGCGATGCATACGCTAAAGCGCAACTACGAACCAAAACGCTACGAGTTTATGAAAAGCTGTACTTAGTTTATATAGCCCTAGAATTCTATTCTTGCAGGCTGTTGCCAAAACGGGATGCCCCCGATCATCAGTTCCTGGTAAAGGTACACAATTTCTGATTACTCTTCCAATTGAGAGTGATTGTTAACTACCGAACAAATTTCCACTCCAAGGTTTTGATGGGTGAAGTCTGTAGTGCCTGCGTAAGTTCTTCATTACTGTCAAATTTTAATTTCTCTAGGTAAGTAGCTTCTACATTTACAGTAAACTTGTCCTCTAAAAAAGGCCATGGTTTGACTGTAACACCATCGCTGCGTTCTATGACATCATAACGATTGCCATCTGACAAGGTTGCAATTTCTAAAGCACGTTCGCCAACAGGTAACATCCGATTGCACAAGATAAGAGACAGGCGATCGCACCACTGAAAAAACTCGTAGGCTTCTGCTGCTTCGTCTTTTGAAATATTCAACTCCTGTCGCCATTGTTCCTGATGCTGGAGTTGCTCATCTAAATAGTCATCCAATTCTGGCGATTCTCCACGCTTACCTTCGTTAAGAAAGCTCATGTGCATGGAAATCATCATTGCCACCCACCGTCCTCGATATCGAGCATTGTGCGTGAGTTGTTGCAACTTGCTTGTATCAGTTTTTGTAGCGAGAGTAAAGTCTAAAGGTGCGCCCGCTTCTGTCAGGTGATTGCCTTCCCATTCCTTCTCCAGATCGTCGTGATGGGAAATAGCAGCGATTGTTTCCAGCCAACGTAGGGGACGTTTCGTAGGATGCCAGTGTCCAGCAATTTGAGCAGCAAGCAAAGCATGGGCGCGATGGTAAATCACTTCCCAACCTTTTTCGTGTAAATTAGCAATCATGAATTAAACTTAGATGCTCGTGTAATATGGATTTGCTTTCTCATATTGCACTGACTCAATATGAAAATTCATCTTATCTAAGATAGGAATTTAGCACTTAAAATTACGAAAAAAGCATTCTATGAATAGATTGACATCTAAAGATTGGATTATTATTACCCAACGACTGACTCCTTACTTATTTTTGCTGCCAGCAATGGTGATTTTAGGATTAACCGTTTTTTGGCCCGCACTGCAAGCGTTTTACCTAAGCTTTACCCGGTATGAATACGATTTAACCCAGATGCCGCAGTGGGTGGGTTTAGCCAACTTTAACAGATTGTGGAAAGACCCCGTTTTTTGGAAAACTTTGGGTAATACTCTATTATATCTTGTAGGTGTGGTACCAATTCTGGTCATCGCTCCCCTGGTACTGGCAATTTTAGTTAATCAGAAACTGCGTGGCATGAACTGGTTTAGGGCTGCCTATTACACGCCAGTTGTTATTTCAATGGTGGTTGCTGGGATTGCTTGGAGATGGTTGTATGCAGAAACAGGTTTGCTGAACCAATTGCTTAAGGGTATTTTTCCAGAAGGAATTCCTTGGCTCACCAGTCCTCAATTTGCACTGTACAGCGTAATGGCTGTGACTGTTTGGAAAGGATTGGGTTACTACATGGTGATTTATCTAGCTGGGTTACAATCCATTCCCAGCGATATCTATGAAGCAGCTGCCATTGACGGTTCAGATGGGATTCGCAAGCATTGGGATATGACTGTACCTTTAATGCAACCTTATTTGGGTTTAGTTGCAGTGATATCAGCGATTTCTGCTACTAAGGTATTTGAAGAAATATACATCATGACCCAAGGCGGACCGCGTAATAGCTCGAAGACGATTGTTTACTATTTATATGAGCAAGCATTTACTAACTTGGAAATTAGCTATGCTTGTACAATTGGGCTTGTACTATTTTTGATTATTTTGGCGTTATCTGTTTTACGGTTAGCACTCGATCGCAGTGTAACAGTGACCAGTGACCAGTGACCAGTGACCAGTTAATATACATACTTTAAAGTAGGGGATTGAAATAATGAATCAATTTCTTTTTTCAGAAATAAATTTATGGACTTGTACCGTATATACAACCTAATACTACTCGGATAAGCGGAAATTAGAACCCCGGTAAATAAGTGCGAAACCGGTTTCTGACACCTCAATTATCGTTAACCGAGTAGTATTGATATACAACCAATCATCATGTCATAAGCCTGAATGCATTTTAGTAATTACACCGTATTCACAATTTTGCAAAGCAAGGATTCTAGTCATTGGTCACTGGTCACTGGTCACTGGTCACTGGTTACTGTCCTTTGCTGGTGGCACAATACCAAACTTGCTTAGCCCTTCATCAAGTTTCCTAAGTATTTTAAAATCTTCTTCAGGTAGGGGATAACTGCTACTGGTGAATACACCAGCACTGACAGCAGGATGCTTTTCCAGAAAGCAGAATGCTTGACGAAACTGCTGCGGTTCTGCCTTAATTGGTGCATCAAAATGGCAGGAAATAATCCACTGAAAATCCCAACTCGCTACCTTATTAGCCCAATTGATAGTTTCTTGAGGTGCGCGATTGAGGATGAGAGTTTGTAAAATTGGTGCTACAAATAGACGCCCATCTCCTCGCAGTGCATCAAATGATTGCTTCCAATCAGGCTTCCATTTGAAAGGATATAACCCAAAATAAGCTTTCTTAGAACGTTCAGGCGCTTTTAAGGCATTGCGAAACACTTCACCCCATTTGATGATTTCCAGCATACTTGGTTGGAAATATAAACCAAATAACGAAATCCTCTGCCATCCCTTACGGCGGTTTGCTTGATTGTCTTCGATGATATCAGACGCCTTATCTTTGGCATGGAATAGTAAGGGGTATGGATCTAATTGCACGATCGCGGGCGGTTCTTCTGATACGGAAAGGACGGAATCTGTAACTAGGAGTGAGTGCGATCGCTTGTGAAAGAAGGCGACTTCTGCAAATCGACCCGGTCCCAGTTCAATCGGACCGAGTATTGCATAATCAAATTGGTTACCAAAGGGAGTTTGACTGCTATCTTCTGGGAGTATCTGAGTGCGTTTTTGAGGTAAGCCAAGCCAACTGAGTGGAAGATTAAGAGGGAAACTCCACTGCTTGGGAGCCATAAAAACTTGAGAGCCAGGGAAATATCTGGCAAAAGGACCGACAAAAACTTTGTGTTCCAAACCAGAAATGGTTGGCAGGATGATGTATTTGACATTGCCATGTTCTGCCACCAACTCATTCACTAGGCGGATACATTCTGGGGTTGGTGCAACAGGGGCGTAAACGAGAAGCCCTCCCTCTTCTAACTTTACCACTGTCATGCGAATAGGCACAACGACGTAGAAAATACCCTGAAGTTGGTCAAAAGTCCAGATTGTGTCCTTTATCACTTCTTTGCGAATTGTCCGCCGTTCACCAAAGGGATAGAGTGGCAAAGCAGGCCAGAATTGCCATGAGAAGTCCCTAGTATTGTTCTCTTGTCCCTGCACCGTCATTTAGGTTGAGCCACTACACTTTGGTCATCGTCATTTTACCTCATGCCCGCTTCTCCATGCCCCATTTTCAAGTTAAGTCGTCGCAATTCCTTTACAATTTTGTTTTGGTGGTCACATAATAAGGGAGAAATAATCCTATGGGGCTTTTTGACCAGATTATCAATGCAATTGACAATCCTAACCAAGAAGGTAACACCGGACAGTTAGGTGATATTCTTAACACAGTACAGCAAATAAGCGGCAGTACTGGTACAGATTCCTCAACAATGCAGTCAGCTGTGGGTATTGTAGGGAACTACGTGCGTTCTGCGTTACAAGAAAAGCAAAATACAGAAGGCAGTGAAGCAGCACAAGAGGTGGTGAACCAATACGGTGGTACTTCTCCTAACACCCAAGCCGTTGATTCGTTATTTCCTCCTTTTATACAGCAGCAAGTGGCTGATGTTGTTTCTCAGCGCACGGGTTTAGACGCTGGTATGGTTCAACAACTCTTACCAACTTTGGTTCCTTTAGTGTTAAATCTACTGAAATCGGGAGCAAATGCTCAAAGTTCCCAAGCAGGAGGAAATTCTGTACTGAATTCTTTCCTTGACTCTGATAGGGATGGTGATGTTGATATCATGGATGCTATGCAAATGGCGAGTCGGTATCTAGGAAGGTAACCTCTCTTAGAGGATGTCTGAGAAGTATTTTTGTAAGAATTGAAAGACTCAGATCCCCGACTTCTTTGAGAAGTCGGGGATCTTGTTTCTCACCACAGACTACGAGGAGAAACAAGAGTGACGATAAGCCGGGTACGGCTTGCGCGATCGAGCGATCGCAAAAATTTACATCATTCAGCGAATTAACTGGCACAAAATAGTGGCACATTTACCAAAATCAAAAAGATGATGTAAATGTCGCGCCACTAGCGTGCTGCTTATGTCACCAAACCTTGACCCTCCGCTCAAAATAGAAATTCGACTGCCATCTAATCATCCTGAGTTACTGCAAGGGCTTGATATATGGCTGGACTTGGGTTTGATATCCGATGCCCAAGTTCGGCAGATTTGTCAGGAACACTTAGTATGTCGTGTGGTGTTAGAACCTCAGGCATTACCGAAACTACAACAATCAGTCGCCCATAATAATGTAGAGAAGTTGCTTGTAGCATCTCTACCTCAAGGTAAACAACCAATACCTCAAAAACCCAACATTCTTGCCCAAATGTTACAGTCATTGGGAGAAGAATTAAGCGTCCGTTGGCTGCTGTTTTTGGGGATGTTCTTAGTTGTGGTGTCCTCTGGGGTACTTGCTGCTAGCCAATGGGATAGGTTTCCACCCTCTGGGCAATATGGGGTTTTACTTGCCTATACCTTAAGTTTTTGGGGAGTTAGCTTTTGGACTGGCAAACAATCTAATTTAAGCTTGACGACTAGGGCGTTGCTCATTGTCACCCTTTTGTTAGTACCAGTGAACTTTTGGGCAATGGATAGTTTTCGACTATGGCAAAATCCCCTGAACTGGATTGTCATAGCCATAGCCTCGACTGTCCTCACAGTTGTCACCGTCTTATCCAGTCATAATCGCCTATTTGAAACTAACAATAAAATTACAAAATCCATTTTATTTAATGTCTTAGGGTTATCATACTTGCATTGGGGTTGGCAATTACCGGGATTTCCTCTTATAGCTGTATATTTGGCAACTATAGGAACAGCGATCGCTAGTCTTTATCGCACTCATTACCAGAAGAACTCCCCAACTAAAGGCAGTCACTTCTATGGGGATAGCCCTCACAACAGCGCGCCTCCCCTTAAACAAGAGGGTGATGTTCCTTCCCCTACCCAAAGCAAAGAAAAAAGTACTAATTTATATACAGCCATCATTATTTTTGCCTTAATCGTACTCTTGGGCAGGGCGATCTTCATTGCCAAAGTCGATATTCAGCAACTAGGATTAGCGCTTGGCATTTGCGGTTGGTTAGTGACTTGGTTATCATCCCCCCCTCGCCCCCTCACTCCCTTACCCTCTCCTCATCTTTCCTGGGAACCTCTTGGCGGTATCTTATTATTGCTGGGATGGTTAGTATCAGTGGGTACACCATTTCCTTGGCAAGCCACAGTGGTGAGTTTCTTGGGTTTGTGGTTTTTCAATCGTCGCTTGCAACACAATGGTGTCAGAGCAGATGTGGGAGCAATTTTTATTATTGGGTTGGAGACAATTTGGCTGGGTTGGCGGTTAGTACCTGACAATTTCCAGCAAAGTCTTGTAACTCTGGCAACTCAACTCGTTGGTTCCCAGAATGCACCTTGGGAATTATTGAGTGTTGCGTTATTTCCCTACATCATTCTTATGTTGGCATTGGCGGATAGATGTTACCGCGCCAACAAGGTGAAATTGGCTCATTTTGCGGAACTGCTAACATTGCTGTTTGGGATTCTACTGACAGCGATTAGTTTGGCAAATCCTACACTACGTTCTGTCAACTTAGTTTTATCCACGATCGCTTTGTGGAGAGTTAGCCAAAGACGCCCTCTGACAAGAGATTATTTGGTGTACATGACTCAGATGGCTCTTGTGCTGACAATTTGCTCGGTAGTTGACAGCATATTGCCAACTTTAACTCAGGAAGTCTGGGCAAGTCTTTTGTTAGTTATTGCGATCGCAGAGTGGTTATTGAGTCCGGGGCTTGGAATCTGGCGGCGCAGTGCTTGGCACATGGGTTTGGGGTTAGCGGTGCTCAGCTATATTCTATTATGGGGAAACGCACATTTAGTCTGGATTGGTTCTGGTAATGGCAGTGAAAATTTGGGTCTTATTTGGCTCGTAACCCCAATGACACTGACGAGTCTTGCAAGTTGGGGGTATAAAACTCAAACCAGCGCTGCATCGCGTTCCATTTCTAACATTTGGTTGAGTATTGCTGCTTTGGGGCTTGCTCAGTTACTGACTTTACCTTTAGCTGGGGGTCGGTTAATTGGTTTGGCTGTCGCCACCGCTTTGATGTTTGTTAATACGTATTATTTGCGACAAAAGCCGTGGGCGGTGATGACTGTAGGGTATGGGTTGGGTGCGATCGCAGCCTTATTATGGGAAGGTGTACCTGGTTTACCAAAACTATCAGCCCAAGGTTGGTTTGTGGTAGGAGCAGTGACCATAACTATTTTGTGGATATTACGGAAGTGGTTTGATAATAAAAGAACTAAAAACACAGAGAAGGTCGAAGTCCCCGATACTTCCTCAACCTTGCCACAGATTTACGCGATCGCATTTGATAGGTGGGCGATGGCGCTATGCATTGCTGAGTTATTGTTGCTGAGTATCCACTCCCTGTTAGTCTACCAAAACCTCGTGGAGCCAGGATTTTTGTATTTAATTTCCAGTACAGTCACGTTATCAGCAATTGTATATCGCAGTTGGCAGCAACCCAATGATTGGGGATTTTATGGTATTGCTTGGTGTCTGGAATTATTCATTGCTGAGTTGCTTGGTTTTGGCGAACATTCTCTGATCCAGATTGCAATTGCCAATGTTACCTTAGGCTTGATGACTCAACTTTTAGGGGAGTTCTGGCAAAGGCGACACCAATTGGCAAAACTACCAAATCGTTGGCATATTTTGCCCTTAGTGTATGGCGTTTTTGGTGTTTTGTTACGCACGCAAACCTTGACTAACTGGACTGGTTTATCATCCTTTGCTGTAGCTTTGATTGCTATTGGTGTGGGGAGACGCAACCAAAAATATAAACCATTGGTTTACTTAGGGCTGATTGGAGTTTCGGTTTCAGCATATGAACTTTTGTTATACCAACTCTTACAAGCATCGTCCGGAGCCTATGGCGATGGTTTCATTGCCATGTCTGTTCTGGGAACTGGTATTATGTATGCCTATCGCGTTCTTTCACCTTGGCTGTTGAATTACTTACGTTTAACGAGTCAAGAACTCAGCGCGATCGCTCATATTCACTGGTTTTTCAGCAGTAGTTTGTTAGTTGCTGCTTGCTTGAGTCCCATAGAAGCAAGAACCCTCGGTTTGGGAACTGGGTTATTTTTAATCCGCTACGCCATCTTTCAAGGTAGACGGTCATCTGATAGCATCACGCCACAAAAGAATAAAAATTCTCTTACCCCTACTCCCTACTCCCCACTCCCTACTCCCTCTTTCTGGGTTTACATTGGTTTACTCCAAATCGCTTGTCTGAGGGCTTTTTTACCAGATATTCCAATTATAGAATTGCTAGAGAAACAGTTGCTTCCATGGCTTGGTGCGATCGCATCCGTGATTGCTTACTTTCTCTACATTTTGCCTTGGGAAACTTGGGGGTGGGATCGAACACCTTGGCGTAGATCGGCATACTTCCTACCTCTGATATTTTTATGGCAAACCAGAGTAGAAGTTTTGCCAATAAGCTTAATCGTTGCTGCAAGTTTTTATGCCATTGTTGCCAAAACTGGTAATAAATTCCGCTTGACATATATCAGTCTAGCTTTGGGAAATTGGGCATTGTTCCGTTGGTTTGCAGTCCTAAATTTCACTGGTGCTTTGTGGTATGTTACACCCATTGGTTTATCACTGCTGTACATAGCTCAATTTGACCCCGATTTGAAATTACCAAACATGAAATCCTTCCGTCATTTTCTGCGGCTTCTGGGTTGCGGTATAATTTGTGGTTGGGCAATTGTTTTTAATCAAAATGCGCCATTCATACCCGGAATTTTCAGTCTCATTGCTGTCTTTGCAGGATTAGCATTGCGAGTCAGGGCTTTTCTATATATTGGAGTGACTGCCTTTTTTATCACAAGCTTCTATCAACTCGTGCTGTTGAGTTTGCAATATTCATTTTTTAAATGGGTTGTTGGCTTGCTTGTTGGTATTGCACTTCTGACTATTGCTGCTAATTTTGAAACTCGTCGCGAACAACTGAATTCTTTACTTCGCAACGCTAGCCAGCAATTACAAGCATGGGAATGATATCAAATTTGCTGACTCTTTTCTTGACCAAAGATTACTTATTTAAATGAACCGCAAAGACGCAAAGGACACGTTCGCGAAGCGTCTCGAAGAGAAGAAAGAGGAAAAAAGACTGGTAATCTTATCGTATATAATGAGACATCCTGCATTATCAGAGGCAAACCGACAGTGGGTTGAGAAATTACTAGTACTTCGCCACACTAAGTTTGCTAGGTAAAACAACATTCAAACTCATCATATGTCCCTCTTTCTTTGTGCTATGAGCGTCTTTGTGGTTTTTTAATAACCTAGCAGGCGTTGGTGTGGTGGACTACTAGCGCCAATTCTATGTGGAAATGGTACGCTCAGATCGGGAAAAATGTTGGCTTTACAGTGAGAATTTAGATGGCATCTGGATCTTCTCCCAACTCCCGCAATCGTGCTGCCAGCCGTTCGGCTCGTTGCCGCTCCTGTTCGGCTCGTTGTCGCTCTTGTTCTACTCGTTGCTGCTCCTGTTCTGCTATTTCTTCTGGTAACAGGATTAAGTTCTTTTGTTGGTCAAAGAACCGCAACCAGTGACACGTACCTTGCGCTGGTTCGCGACGAATCTGTCCCTCCCATGTCCCTAACCATAGCTGTAAAGTTTCGCACCACAGCCAACCCAACTCATTAGTCTCTAAGGGTTTATAGCGTTGCTGGTTATCTAATTGCCACCCTTCAAGGGATTGCGGGTCAAACGGGTCGAAGATGAAGTAATTTGCCGTGTGGAATGTTCGCTCATACAAGTGCTTCTTGTCCTCACGGTCTACGCGTGCTGTGCTAGGTGATAGTAACTCAATAATCACGTCAGGATAGCGCCCCTCTTCTTCCCATACTACCCAGCCTTGGCGATCGCGCTTACCATCGACATCCAGCACCACGAACACATCAGGTCCTCGAAAATCCCGATTCAATACCTGCAAGCTGCTGTAGTAGACGAACATATTGCCACCTACAAAGAAATCCTCCCGTCCGCAGAGAGCCGCTTGCGCTGAATCAATCAAAACATTTATGGCAATTCTGTGGCGGTTACTTTCCAATGGTTCTCCATCATCAAATATCAGATTTGTCGGTGGTGTTGGCACCGAATATGGCTCAACAATCGGCCATTTTGTCTCCGGTTTTTTAGCTGTGGTATCTGGGGACATAGCCTTTTTTGGTATGGTTACGCAAGTGACTGGTTTGGCTTAGCTGAACTGGGAAAACAGTCAATTTCTCTTTTCAGTTCAGCTTCTCGTATCATAATATAAAGAAGCTTGTGGAATATAGAGTTTAACCAATGCCCAAAGCGATCGCATGATTTCTTCAAGATGTTTGATTAAATCTCGTCGTTTCACGATACCTCAAGTTCAGCCAATCTTCGGACGTTGGAAATTGCTCCACTTGTCAACTCTTTGTAAATATCAACTAAGTTTTCTTTCAATTCATCTTCAGTTTCTGCTTGAGTCCAGTAATCTGGATATTCTTCCAGATACCCAATCCACATCTCTTCATCTTGCCAGTAAACGTATTTCTTAGTTTCCATAGCTAGGAACATCTACACAATACTTTTATTTTTAATCATACCAATCATTCTCTCAAATTGGATATGTATTCTTTGTTTAGAAACACACTCAGTATGTTTAAGTGACAAAGCAAGTGCCATAGAAAGAGAGGCAGCAAATGTTTCACCCCCTGAAAGAGTTTGCACTCGTCTCCTTTCACCCCCATTCCAATTATCTTCAACTAAGTAATCTCCATCTTGAATTCTCAGCGCATAGCGAGAATCTGTGAGTTCTTGCAAGACATGGGTTGCGCGAGTTACCAAATCTCTTTCTAAATGTTCCAGAGCAAAAGCTTGAAATTCATCAGTTTTGAGGCTGCGAGCGAGATTTGTATAAGTATTGACTTGTGTCTTCAGTGAAGAAAATTCCTCTTGTCGTTTTTCAGCTTGCTTCTGTTTTGATTGAGCATCTTGTATCCAAGCCATTAACTGATCCAGTTGATTTTGTGCTTGTTTGAGTTGTCCATCGGCTGCAATTTTGGCATCGCGCAAAGATTGGATAGTCCCTGAGTTTGTGGTGCGATCGCCTACCTGTGATTTGGCTTCTTCAACTCGTGTCTCTATTTCCACTTGCCCTCTATCATAATCTGAGATCTCTCCTTTCAAAAAAGTTTGCTGTTTGGAATCAGCCCGCGCTGCCAGAAAACTTTCCTCAGTAAATCCTTCAGAAACCAGTGCAACTTGCTACGTAGAAAGTCAGACTACAGCAATCATTAATTTAAAACATTCAGAAATGTGGTATTGGCGTACAGAAAATACTTGTACCAAAGCTGGTACAAGCAAAGTGTATAATGCAAACATTCTATTGAAAAATGTTTGAGAGTCAATAGCGGTCATTAAGGCAGCAGGTAGGTACTGGGGCTATTAGCTGAAATCGTCCTTGTTCTATAAAGGAAATCCCATGAAGAACCGCTAGTTGCGGAGTAACTTGATTCGGAAATCACAACTGTTCCATCTCCATTAACTTTCTCAACTACAGCTACGTGACCAAATCCATTGTTATTGTTAGCCTCCCATTGTGCAATTGCACCCACTTGAGGTGTTCTCGATGTCTGAATACCAGCAGCACGAGCTTGGTCATCCCATTGGTTTGCGTCAGCTACAAGTTGATTGACTAGATTTGTGTTGCGTCCGAGTTCTTTGACACGACCGCTTGCATACCAAGTGCAGTTACCTTTTGCGTTTGGATTAGACATACTGTAAACGGAAGGATCAACAGACTTTGGTGCAAATCCTGCTTTCCAAAGAGGATTATCTTGACGGTACTCTTTCTTGTTAAAATCTGGTTGCCCTATACTAATAGGCGTTGAACCGCTATTTCCAATAACTACCGCTGAAAACCATTGGTCTTGGTCATTGAAATCATGTTTAAAAGTAGTCAGCTTAGTGCGGTTGTTAGAACCAGGGACGTTCATGCATTGGTCTTGTTGGGCTAACAAACAGATATTGAAAAAACCTGGTTTAGACTCTATGGCTTTGGGAATCCAAGTTTGGTACTTATCTTCTCCTCCAACATCTTTGTAAGCTTCTAATAGAGCGAGGTTGTCAGAAGGAAATTTTTGAGCGGTAATTAAGTAGTCGGTACCTATTCTCTTAAACTTCACACCATTACTCGTTCTAATAACCTGAAATTTCCATTCATCAGTGTTATCAGGCTCAAAAGTGTTAATCATTCCTCCATTCCGAGTATAAGGCAGATTAACGTTGAAGCCTTTAGGCGTAACTAACTTTATTACTTGACCATCGCGGAAATAGGTGTTCATAAAGTCATCGGCCATTGCTGTAAAGATAAACGTCAATTGTACAACTCCTGTTCCAGTACTTGCAAGAAGCATTGCAGTGACTTTAAGAAGGTTTGGTTTTGAAAGCTTCGTTACCTGTGCAATAACTTGACCAACGTTCTGTTTTAAGAATTTCATGAGTCTATCCTTGAAGATTGAGTATTAAGTAGGATTGGAAAAATAGATATCCACATGGCACACTCGATCAGATCTGCATTAAAAAACTTCCAAAGAGTTCACGGGTGGACTGTGCCAAAACAGGAAAATCGTATACGTCGAGTTAAGTCAGTTACTTAACGGGATTTTGAGGTGAACTGCAATTTCGATGCTGTTTATCCGTGCGAGATAATAACTCATCAGGGGTTATACCCAATCTTTTTGCAGCGGGAAGAGCAAGAAGATTTGCATGGTTATCCTGACACTGATTCACCGCATCTGCAATTTTGCTTAACAACGAAACTTCATCTTCTTGAACCATGCGATTACTAAAAGCCTCGTAGTACTTTTGATATGCTTGAGCAGACCTTTTGTTCGGTGAGTCCAAGTCCACTACCACACCCATCACTGCTTCTTGAGTCATACCTCCATTCGTGCTTGGAGCAAATCTAGTAATACCAAAGATGCAAGACCCACTACAATGGGGATAGTTTAGGGAACCATAAGAGCCATAATGTGAGCTAAAGTTATCGAATTGAGGCGCTCCAGTTGGCGGAGAAACATTAGTTAAAGAAGATGATGTTGATGAAGTGTTCTGGTTGTTAGTAATTGAACTAGAATTGCTTTCTGTAGAAGTGTTTTGACCACCACCTGCTTGAGTAAGTTGAGGAAAAATTAAAGAAAGGATGAAACTCACCACAAAAGCAGAACCTAGAAAATGACGCAGCATCTCTACGACTCCTAGAAACGCATAGAGCTATAAGCTACAACGGTTGGGGTTAGTGGTGCTGTAAGTACATCTGAAGATGAATATTTGTCAGATGTACTTAGCAATGAGAAATCAGACTATACAAGTACCAGTCAGCCGAAGCTTTGACTCATTATTCGTCTACCCACAACCGCCAAGTATTTTGATCTTCAGTTAATCTAAGCTTCGTACCTTCCCTAATGCCGTCAAAAGGAACCGCGATCTGAACGTTGAATACATCATGATTTGGGATACGAGGATAAAGTCTATACGCTTGAGCTTGTGCAGTAAGAACAGCACCCCAGTATGCAGCATTTCCATCTTTTGCGTCTTTACATTGCCACAATTGCAGTAACGTAGAACCGTCTTTTTTTGGTGGACTAGTACTATAAGTATAATCAAGACAATATGCAGGATTGGCAGCTAGTCTGTATTGATACGCGCATCCTCCCTCAGCGTCAGCACAGGGAATATCAAGTCGGTCGCCCCCTATCCATGTTTGAGCAGGATGCCCTTTTTGTTTGCATTTAGCAATTTGGATTGCCGTGCCGTTAGCAATTCTGCCATTAGCGACATCCATGCAGTAACTTTGGTCTTTGAATAATTGAAACCTGAATTGTTGTTCATTTTGTGCCATTGCATTAGATTGAGCTACAATGGCGCTTACGGTTAATGCAACACCAACAACAAGAGTTCTGTTTAACTTGTCCCAGGTCATAATCCAAAATTCTATGTTTTTTTGACTAGAGGTGCAACCGCAACTCTCTATAAACATATGCTCCGAAATTTAGAATTTTATTCAAATGAGCGAAAACTTTTTGATTTTTTTTTGGCGAATATCCTGAAAAGCTTGTAAGTAAACGACTGTGGAGCTTTAAGGTTGTCGGTATTTGCAGCTACCTAATTAGGCGATCGCACCTAAAAGTTCATTTCCTACCCACGCTCAATATTTAGAAGTAAATTTTAACACTAAGTAAATAAAAAGAACCAAGAAAAGCTTGCAAAAACAAATCAAAGTTAGTATTATATATCACTAGTTGTGAAATCAACCTGATTGTTTGCTCGGCTATTCGCTTATATTGATTTTGGAGTAGTTTAAAGTTGAACATAAACTGGCAACGTTCGTTATTGAAGCCATGGCTTACTGTTTCTTTATTTACTGGCTGTCTTCTTACACTTACTGAGTTTAAATGTGTAGCACAAATCACACCTGACAGCACTTTGGGAACGAGCGTCATACAGCAAAGTCCGAATATTGACCGCATAGAAGGGGGCGCTGTTCGGGGTGTGAGTCTCTTCCACAGTTTTCAGGAATTTAATGTTGGGGAAGGAAGAAGGGTTGAATTTGCTCCCCTGGATGGAATTGAGAATATTTTCAGTCGGGTGACAGGTAGTAATGCGTCGAATATTGATGGGACGCTAAAGGTTTTGGGAAACGCAAATTTGTTTTTGCTCAACCCGAATGGAATTCTGTTTGGACCTAATGCCAAGTTGGATATTCCTGGCTCGTTTGTGGCGAGTACGGCTAGTAGTTTGCTGTTTAAGGATGGAGTAGAGTTTAGTGCTACGAATCCCGAGGGACTACCTTTACTGAAGATTAGCCTTCCCATCGGCTTACAGTTTGGCTCAAATCCCCGTGGTATTGAGATGCAAAATGTTAACTTGCTGGATGTGGAACCTGGTGTAACACGAGCTTTAGTAGGTGGTAATGTAACACTTGATGGTAGCGACTTAAGGGCTAGAGGAGGGCGAGTTGAGTTGGGAGGATTGGCTGAAGCAGGTACAGTCAATTTGGTAAATAAAGATGGTAACTTCAGTTTCAGTTTTCCTTTAGGGGTAAAACGCTCTGATGTTTTGCTTAAAAACGGTTCTATGGTCAACGTGCGCTACAAAAAAGGTGGTGACATTGCAATCAATGCTAGGGACTTCAGTTTGACACAAGGAAGTCAATTGAAAGCTGGAATAGGAGAAACAGGAACTGCTAGCTCTTTAGCGGGAGATATTAAGATTAACGCAACTGGGACAATTACTCTAGCTGATGCCAAGAGTTTTATTTCCAATGCTGTGGAAAAAAATGGTTTAGTAGGACAAGGTGGAAATATAGATATTCAGGGAGGAGAACTCTCTGTAACTAACGGTGCTCAAATATATGCTGGTACTTTTGGAGAAGGAAATGTAGGTAATATAAATATTGAGATTGAAGGCAAAGCATTGTTCGCTGATATAAGTAACGAAAGAGTTTCTGGTGTATTTAACGGAGTAGAAAGTGGTGGCATCGGTCAGGGTGGTAATATCCATATTATAGCGAAAACGCTTGAAGCAAGAGAAGGTGGGAGATTAGAAACATATACTTTTGGAGAAGGAAATGCAGGTAATATTAACATTCAAACCCTAATTATTTCTTTTCAAGGAGAGGGGGTTTCTGGTTCTAAGCTTGTACCTACTGCTGTATACAGTGAAGTAGGGAATACGGGTATTGGAAAAGCTGGGAATATCACAATTGAAACAGATACACTGTCATTGAAAAAAGGCGCTAGATTAGAAAGCACTAGCTCTGGAAACGGAGATACTGGAAGCATTACTATAATAGCTAATAATTCGGTTTCTTTTGATAGTGTATCTCCAAGTGGTGAAGCGATCACAGAAGAATCACAAAAAACAGATAAATTTGCTAGCGGTGCTTTTAGCCGAGTAGAACGCAATGAAAGTAATAAATATGATACAAGAAAATCAGGTAATATTAGTATTAGTACGAGAAAATTATTTGTAACCAATGGCGCTGTTTTAACAACCAGTAGCTTTGGAAAACAAGGTGCAGGTAATATACACATCAACTCAAAAGAAGTTACAGTAACCGGAGAGAGTCCTGCTGCTTTTCCTAGTGGTATTTATAGTCGAATACTGGAAGGAGGAGCAGGACAAGGAGGAAGTATTGTTATTGATGTCGATAATTTATATGTGACTTATGGAGGCACGTTAGAAACTAGTAGTTTAGGAAACGGAGATGCAGGAAGCATAATAATTAATGCTCGCGATACTGTTTCCTTTGAAGATATATCTCCAAGAGGTAAAGTCAATCCAATACAAACAGATAAGTATTCTAGTGGTGCTTTTAGCCGAGTAGAACGCAATGAAAGCAACAAAGTAGATACAAGAAAATCCGGCAATATTAGTATTAATACGAGAAAATTATCTGTAACCAATGGTGCTGTTTTAACTACTAGTACCTTTGGAAGACAAAAAGCAGGAAATATAGATATTAAAGCAACAGATGAGGTTAAAATTACTGGTGAAGGTGCTAATACATTTTCTAGTGGGGTCTACAGTCGAATATTAGAAGGAGCATCAGGCAGTGCAGGAGATATTGAAGTAGAAACCGGAAAACTTTATATTGCTGATGATGCTCTTATACTAGCAAGTTCTCTTGGTAATGGAACGGGAGGTAACATTGAAATTATTACTAGCAAAGACTTGAGTATTAGAAACGGAGCAAAAATATCTGTTGAAAGCGAAGGGACAGGATCTGCTGGCAATATAAAAGTGAATGCTGCTTCAATATCACTAATTAAGCAAGGTGCTATTAATGCCACTACAGAATCAACAGATGGCGGGAATATATCCTTAAAAGTGCGGGATGTGCTGTTCATGCGTTCCGGAAGTCGAATATCTACTACTGCAGGCACAGCCAATGCAGGTGGAAATGGTGGAAGAATTAATATTTCTACCCCAATTATTCTTTCGATTCCATTAGAAAATAGCGATATATCTGCTGATGCATTTAGCGGTCAGGGAGGAAAAGTTGAAATTACAGCGGAAAAGATTTTTTGGATGGAACCGCTTAGTCGGGATGAGTTATTACAGCGACTGGGTTCTTACCCACTAAAACCCGAACGCTTGTCAGCAAATGATATTACCGCTATTTCGCAACAAAATCCTTCTTTAAATGGTGTATTAGCTATCAACTCACTTGATATAGACTTGAACCGAGGACTGACACCTCTTCCCAGTTCTTTTGACGACCCTTCAAATCGTATCGATACAAGTTGTTACAGTACTGCAACTAGCAATAGCAAAACCCCCAGCCAATTCATCAACACTGGACGCGGTGGACTTCCACCCAGTCCTAGCGATCCCCTCAACGACGACACAACTATTACCCGACTCGCAACTATTAACAATCAATTTGCAAACCGTTCAACCCAGGCAAACCTACCAAAACAAAACAACAATCAGCCCAAGAATATTGTAGAAGTGCAAGGTTGGACAAAACTGCCGAATGGGCGTATCAAATTTGTCTCGCAAACCTCTACCGCTACACCTCAACAAAATTGGCAGAGTTCTTCTGGTTGCTATGTACGTTAGACATTTACAAAAATTCTACCAAACCTGGCTGCTAGTTACCTTTGCTACCCTATCCAATCTTGCAACCAGCATCACTTCTACTAAGGCTGCTGATACTACCTCTTTCTCAATTATTGACGCTTTAACAGATGTAAAACTAAAAAACGGGGAAAATTCCACGCTAACAGCACATGAAACAGCCAGAGAACAACAGAAGGATAAACGAGAAGAAGACAAAAGCTTTCCGTCTTCCCCTTCCCTCACGGTTGAGAAGTTAGGTCTGCAATTCGATGACAATATTTTTAGTAACGGTAAAAGGATACAATTAGCCCAAAATATTGACACCACCCAACCCGTTCCTACTGACAGAGACTTGCAACCACCCTCAACCAAACCTCAGGAAGAAATTCAACCACAGCCCCTACCACCCTCAGAAGAACTACTCAAACCTACTTCTCCCTCGAACACACCTCCGGACGAATTACCAGGTACTTCCGAAGAAAAATTCATTATAGGAGGCTTTAAATTTGAGGATAATACCGTATTTAGCGACGAACGCCTAACTGCGGAAATAAAAAAAGTGATCAACTTTGAAAATGCTCCCATTTCTTTTGCTGACTTAATAAAAGCACGCTCTATAATTACTCAACTATATGTCAAAGAAGGTTACATTACCTCCGGTGCTTACATCCCACTTCAACGAGACTTTCAAGAAGGAGATAAAATTACTATTGAAGTACTAGAGGGAGAACTAGAAGAAATCAAAATTCAAGGAAATCGCCGTCTTAATCCCAACTATATCTGCAGTCGTGTTGCCATAGCTGCTGGCAATCCTCTCAATCAAAAGCGTTTAGTGAAAGGACTGCAAGTATTACGCCTTAACCCGTTGTTTAAAAGCCTATCGGCAGAATTATCCGCTACTTCCACCCCTGGTAAAAGTCTGTTAGAAATCACAGTTGTTGAAGCACCAACCTTTGATGCCCTAGTTAACCTTAATAACGGACGTTCCCCCAGTGTCGGTAGTTTCCGTCGCAGTATCCAACTGAGCGAAGCTAACTTACTTGGTTTGGGAGATAACATCAGCTTGGATTACACCAACACCGAAGGTAGTAACAGTATCAATGCCAGCTATAGCATACCCATCAGCCCCTACGATACCAAAGTTACCCTCAGTTATGGCACTACTAGCAGCAATGTTATCGAAGCACCCTTTGATACTTTGGGTATAGAATCTCAGTCCCGCTACTACGAACTGACCCTCAGCCATCCCATTTTCAAAACATCCACATCAGATTTTACCCTTGGCTTAACCACCTCCCGCCGTGAAAGTGAAAGTTCATTGAAATTTGAAAATATTGGACCCTACCCCCTCTCCCCTGGTACTGACGAAAAAGGACGCACCCGCATTTCAGCTATCCGCTTTTTTCAAGAATGGACGCAGCGCAGCAGCCGTCAGGTACTAGCCTTCCGTTCCCAATTTATCTTTGGACTTGATGCTTTAGATGCTACCATCAACCCCAAAGCACCCGATAGTCGCTTTTTTGCTTGGCGCGGACAAGGACAATGGGTGCGTGTCATTGGACGCGATATAAATTCATTAATTCTGTTACGTACAGACTTACAATTCGCAGATCGTCCCCTGTTATCTAGCGAACAATTCGGTATTGGTGGACTCGACAGCGTGCGCGGTTATCGTCAAGACGCATTACTTACCGACAACGGCTTCTTTACATCTGCCGAAGTGCGTTTACCAATTCTCCGCATACCTGAAATAAAGGGTGTATTACAAGTTACTCCATTTGTGGAGTTTGGCATGGGCAGGAACGTCGATAGACCAAACCCAAACCCCAGTAATTTACTCTCCACTGGCTTGGGTTTACGCTGGCAAATGGGCAACAATCTCACCGCCCGTTTTGATTGGGGTATTCCCCTAATTTACGCAAAAGATAACAACAAAACATTACAAGAACAAGGTTTATATTTTACAGTCCTATGGAATCCTTTTTAAAATTAGTATCTAAATCAATATTTAAATCAATATCTATCCTAACCTTAGCGCTGCTACTAACTTTCTTTTCAGAAATTCCAGTATCTAACACTACAAAAATATCTGCGAAGACTTCAGAAAATGGCGATATTTGTCAATTAAAAACTTCTATAAGTCCAATAGTATTAGAAACACAAAGTAAATGCCTTTACGAAACAGGTAGATACGAAGAAGCAGCCCGAAGCTGGGAACAAACAGCTAAAGCTTACCAGAGAATAGGAGATAAGATAAATCAAGGTTTGGCACTTAGCAATCTTTCGTTGAGCTATCAAAAACTTGAGGGATGGAAACAAGCAGAAAGACACATCCAAGCTAGTCTTCAGCTATTACGTCCTGGAAAGAATCAAAATACCAGTTACAACCAATTGCAAGCCTACGCTCAAGCTTTAGATATTCAAGCCAATTTAGCATATACACAAAGTCTACCGACAGAAGCCTTAAAAACTTGGAAACAAGCAGAACAAATATATAGTCATATTAAAGATAACTTTGGGTTAATGGTTAACCAGTTAAACCAAGCTCAAGCGCTTCAAATTTTAGGTTCTCACCTGCAGGCACAGAAAATTCTTTGCGAATGGAAAGAAATATTAACAACTAGTAATAGTAATTGGCGGCAATTATTAAAGCCTACACAAAAAAATCAAGTTGATTCTAAAATCCAATCTCAAGGATTACGCATTCTTAGTAATACTTATACACTACTTGGAAACTTAGATGAATCAGAACAAGTATTACAAAAAGCAAAAAACCTAAATTTGACAGCAGAAGAAAAAGCAGCAGTATTACTGAGCTTAGGAAATACCCAAAGAGCTAAAGCCAAAAACTTAAGAGAATTACGAGAAGCCAACGAATACAAAGAATATAAAGACTGCAAATGGTACGAATCTGAGCAAAATCAAGAAATCACGCAACAGGATGAAGATAAACAATCAGAAAGCCAATATATCAAAGATGCTTTCAAGTCTTATCAACAAGCTGTGGACAATTTAAACCAAGCTATTGCTTATACTGTAAATAATAATAGTAACAATTCTTCAAATAACTTACTTATAACTAAACTACAAATACAGCTAAATCAAATTAGCTTACTCTCTGAGTTATTAGAAAGTAATGCAAAGTCTGAAGCTGAAAAGATATCCAGCGAAATTAAGCCAAAGCTAAAAGAATTACCAGAGGGTAGAATAAAAATATTTGCCCAAATAAATTTAGCACAATCTTTGATGTGTTTAGAAGAATCCAAAAATCAATCCAAAAATTATTCATACGAAGAAAGTGCCGAACTTATATCTGATGCATATAAAGATGCTCAAAAACTAGGTGAAGAAGACAAAGATGGAAAAAAAGTTGGAGATAAACGTGCAATGTCTTATGCACTTGGTAGTTTAGGTCGCTTATACGAGAAGACAAAGCAGTTTTCCGAAGCAGAAAAAGTTACCAGACAAGCACTCTCCCTAGCTCAATCTATTAGTGCTCCTGATATAACTTATCAATGGCAATGGCAATTAGGACGCATAATAGTTAAAAATTCAGGAGAAAAGAGACTCGATGAAGCAATTAAAGTTTACGAAGAAGCTGCTGAGACTCTGAGAACAATTCGCGGTGATTTGCTGGCGAATAATAGAGATGTGCAGTTTTCTTTCCGGGATAATATTGAACCAGTTTATCGAGAGTTAATAGATTTGTTATTGCCAGATGATAAGCCAAATTATCAAAATAAGTTAAGCCTAGAACAACTACAACTTAATCTTAAAAAATCTTTATATTATGCTGATTCTCTTCAGTTAGCAGAATTAGAAAACTTTTTTGATTGCACTTTACAAAATCTTGGAATAGAGAAGGTTAACCTTAATAGCTCTCAAAAAGACAATCAAGAGATATTAATAGATAATCTTGAAAAATTCCAGGAAAAAGAAAAAGATACAGCATTAATTTTTCCACTGATATTGAAGAATAAGCTGGCTGTTATAGTCAAATTACCAGGAGCGAAAAAATTAAGTTACTATGTAACCAAAAAAAAGGCAAAAGAAGTACTAAATAAAATACTTCAGGTTAGACATAATTTAACACGCGACCAAAAACAAGAGCTTTTGCCAGATATCATAGAACCATATAAAGAATTATATCAATGGTTAATTGAGCCTTATAGTAAAGATTTAGAAAGTAGTAGTGCGAAATCAAAACCTTTAAAATTAAAACAGCTAGTATTCATCTTAGATAGTTCTTTACGCAGTATACCCATAGCCTCTCTTCATAATGGTAAAAGTTTTTTTATAGATACTGATTATACTGTGTCAATTTCTCCCAGTGTTCAATTGCTAAAAACATCTCAAAATAATTCCCAAAAGTTACAATTTAAAGCTTTGATTGCAGAATCTACCGTGGCTCGTGGAGATGTCTATGATCCCCTTATACAAAACCCAAAACCTAGTGAAGTAATTCAGAAAGCCTTAGGTAAATATAATCCCTTAGTTCTTTCTAATGGAGAATTTACTAAAGAAAATTTTGAAGAAAAACTCAATAAATCTAGTTATAACATAGTTCATTTAATTACTCATGGAACTTTTAGCTCTAATCTAAAAAACACTTTTATATTGACAGATGACCAGCCTCAAATAAAGTTAGATAACAATGATTTTCAGGGCAATAAAACAAAGATAGATAAATTTTCAATCAATATAAATGCTTTATTTCCAGATTTAGGTCAGATAAAGTTCTTGCTCCTCGCCCTGTATCATCTGGACTTTGATTAAGTAAATCACGGTCTTCTTGGTTTACAGCAACAACTAATAACTTATTATCTGGCTTTGGTTCTTCAACTATTGCTCGTAACCGCATTAATTGGTCATAAGCACCCAGTTCCATAGGCTGTAACATCCCCAGCCACCTAGCACCAAGCACCATACTCGCAACTACCAAACTTGTAGCAAACACATTACGCAGTTTCAAGCGACGGCGCTGATTTTGGATCCCATCTTCTAGCCAATCTTTCAAACTTGGTGGTGCTTCTTGAGAATTTTGGTAAATAACTGGCAGCCAAGTCGCGCAAGGAAATTCATTTTCTAACCCTTCCAATTTTCCCCGTGCTTCTTTCTCCGCAGCATATAAAGATTCGCCCCTGTAAAAAGCTTCTAAAAAGTATTTTAAAAACGTTTGTGCAACTTTATCGGGAACAGGTTCTCGCATCACGATAATGTGGGGAATACATAACTCTGTTAAGGAACGTGCCAAACCTAACCCATCGCAAGAATTAAATATTGCTAACTTTAAACCATTATCAACAGCTTTCTTTAACGACTGCTTTAAGTCTTTAATTGTTAAATTATCATTTTCATTAATCTTTATCCAGCCATTTTTACCATTAATTTCACTCGAACTATGCCCAGCAAAAAATAAGATATGCCAACCTTTTTCTGACCATAAATGCTCAGTTAATTCTTGACGGCTTGGTTCAGGGGAAAATTCAATCTCTGCATCGGGTAGCTGCTCTTTTAAGGAACTAGCATCAGCTTGCGTATCAATGCCTGTACTATCACCCAAAATTGCTAAAATTCTCACCTTTGGCTTGACAGATGTTGTGCCTACAGATTCATAAGCACAAGGAATTACTGCAACTTCCGCTTTTGGATAGGATTCAAATAAAGTCCAAAGAGACCAAGGTAAACGTTGTATTTGTAAGTCATCCGTTTTCACCAGTACCCGCATCTCATCTGATGCTTTAACATTTTGGATAAATTTTTCCCTAATTGACCGTAGGGCATCAGAATTTAGCCAATCGTTGAAGCTATTTCTTAATATATTAGCTGCGCGGTTACAATCATTGAGAAAAGAACCACTGGAGGGCTGTTCTTGTTTTTTTGACAGACGGTATAAGTTCTCTAAATCGAGATAAGCAGACCGCCACAACTCAAAATTTTTAAGGACATCAGGGTTTGGTGGTAGCTTCCCTGGGATTGCCATCGAAGAGTTTTTCCCCTCTTCTCCAATCTGCAAAGTCAACGGAAACCCGCGCTCAAAGTCTCCTTCTCCAATCTCAAATACAACTAATTTCCTCACAGCACTTCCTCACAAATTAAATATCTGTTAGATAATAAAATCCTCAGTAACATTGGTATCATCAAGTGCAACCCGAACGCTAAATCGTTCTTCGGGATGACCACCTATTTGTAGCTGGATATAATCAAATTCACGCGCAGCTTGAACTCGATCAAAAACATCTCCTTTATCATCTAAAATCATCATTTCCAACCCCAGAGGCAAAAAAGTTTGGCGCACAGCAGGTTTGATTCGTAAGCAAATATTTGTTTCTTGTTCTTTCTGTATCGGTACAGATTTGTAATCTGGTGTAATCGAAACTTCTAAAACAACCGAGTAATTTCCCTGCGGAGTATTTAAATTGATAACCTTGACACGTTTGACAGTATTTGATTGTGTATCTTCATTGGATGTAGCACTATCTTTTGTACTTCTCCACGCACCCCCATAAGCTAGATTTGCTTGTGATGTTTTCATCAGCGAATGAAGTGTTTGCCAACCAGGCTCAAAAATATCCTGTAACCATTGGCTGAGATTCGTTAGTTGAACAGCATCTACCGATGACAACGCAACCACTCCTTGTAAAAGTTGGTTGATGTACTGAAGAAAATCTTGTAATGGCTGAAATTGCTCAAGCAGTAACTCCTCAGTTTCTACCTTTGGCGTAAAACCTACCAGCGCTGCTTCTTTCAAAGCTTCATCCATCTGCACCGCAATATAACCAATCCTGTCATTCCAAACTTCCAACGGAAAATAACAAGTTTCCGCATTTGCCTTTACCGGACGGCATTCCAAACGCCCTGCTTCTGGAATAACCAAATCTGCTACGTCATTAAACATAAGCATAAAAGGTTTGCGGCTGTAACTAGCTGAAACATCCGTAGGAATATCCATCATCTGCAAGTAGTTATTGACTACCGTCACCGCTAAAGTATTCAACCGCACCTGTTCTGCTTTTTGCGGCGTTAGCTGAACATCTGCCAACTGACAGGCAATATAATGTGCTTCCTTAGTTATAGGTAACACGACAGTACGTTCAAACATTTCATCCGTAATTCCAGCCATGCGAAAAAACCTCTTATTAACTTCTACAAATATCCTTGTTCTTCGGCAAACTTCTTTGAACGGGGTAGGCAATGCCGTTGATAAAACGAACTTAAAGTCGCTAATGGAACATTAAATTCTGCCGATATCTCTTTCCAACTCATTTCCGGAGGTAATCGTCGCAATATAATAGCTTGGCAGTTAACTTCTGGGTGTCCTTTGATATGGGTGCTGCGTAACTCTCCTGTCGGATCTGTCTCCACCCACTCTCTCGTTAATTCCAGCATGGAAGGAACATCGATAGGGGCTGCCACAGAGTCTAAGATTTCATCCGGATCTGAAACAATTTCACTTACAAACCGCTGCAATTTTTCCCGATCCTGAGTGTAAAACTTTTGCAGTTCAAATTTAAGATAAGCATTGAGCCAAGTGATCACACTTGTTTGATGTGTGTCAAATTTTTTACCTGTATTTGCTTCGCAAAGATTGCGGCAGAGATACAGCCAAGTTCTTTGCAATGCATCCTCATAATGATGAGAGTTATCTTTCCACAGTTTGCCTTTGATAAGTCGAACAATCTCATTCAACCCTTTTTGGCGCTCAAGACTGCCACGCGGTTGTTGACAGGTATCTTCGATGAGTTTAAAAAGCTTTTCGTCCAATTTATCCATAGCATCCTGGTTGGTCAAAATGATAGGCTTTAAAGTATCATAAATCACAACACCAACTCCATCCTCATTGTTTAAGGCAAATTTTTGCAGATAAAGCGCAACAGAGTGAGACCTTAGCGATCTATCATCTATTGAGATTTTTTCAGACTTATAGACCTCCTTGTTTGTGGTTTCCTACTTGGGAACTCATCCCTTTATTTACTTATGGAGTGATTTTTGAGATTTTATTCAAATAGCCAGAATTTTTTTTCTAGGAAGTCACGCTTAATGATAAACCTCATCCATCTTGAGAACTGGAGTTTTTATTTGATTCTATAGCGATTGCATTAAATACAGCTAAGCCGTTCAGATCGTTGCTGCTCTTGTTCTGCTATTTCTTCTGATAGCAAAATTAACTTCTTCTGTCGCTCAAAGAAGCGCAAGCAGTAACTCAATAATCACATCGGGATAGCGCCCTTCTTCCTCCCATACTACCCAGCCTTGGCGATCGCGCAAGCAAACCTCCACATCCAGGATTTTCATCCCATCCAGAGATGCCACAATCACGTCTTGGTGTTAGATTCCGTATCTTGCCTTAAAATCCTTAAAGTTACTTTGAAAAGCGTACCTTAGCCGATTGACGTTATTCCTTGAACCTGGAGTCATATTTTGTTCCCACTTTAGACGGCGAATTGCCAGTAATTTAGCAACAGACGTACTGTTCGTATTGGAAACAAAATAACAATCTCCTTCTACTTGTAACTCGGAAGTTAAACCAATAAAAGAACGAGCTAAATCGAGATTCAGTTCTGATTCGTAATGTTTACATTCAACCGCAATAACAATTCTTGAACAATCTGGTTCTTGTCTTTCTACTCGACAACGATTCGCCTCTTCTTGATACAAAACACAGACATCGCATTCATGAGATACCTGGGAAACTCCTTGAACTCTTACTCCCACATGAACTTCTAATAAAGGTTTACCTGGAAATTCAATTATCGAGTAGGTATAAGGTTTATCTGTTGCATAAATTTGACCCGGACTTTCACGAAACAGTAAAGACTGAGGCTGATTTCCAAAAGTATCTAAGTAAAAAATTGACGCCCCCTCATTTTTAGCAGCACCGAGGATAATTTCAAAAATATATCTTTCATATAGTTCTGAGGTTTTACTATCAGATGCGTAACCAGGGTCTATAGATCCAGCGATCAAACTGCTAATTGCTTGCTTTAACCGAGAATTAATCGACATGGGCTAAAGCATCCTGACGCAATTCTTCAAGCAGTTCTTTTAACGCATCAGCATTTTCTTTCCGAGGATAAACAACCGACCTTCGATAATCATGTACTGTTTCTTGCTTACCATCTGAAGTAATAATTTTTGACTCCAGATTTTGTTCTCTCAAAAAATCAGAAATTTCCACCTCCATCGCTGCCGTTTCAACTAACGCCCGTTCTATCGCATCTATTAAGAGAAATAATTGTTCCCGGTTTGTTAATGGTTCAACTTCTAGGTGAGAAGCCTTTTGACCATTGTCTTGCACGATAACTTGTTTTCCTCTTTTAATAACATCAGCTACCTTTTCAACTAACCACCCCAACTGAAACTGATTAAGGATTTCTACAAGTTCCTGATAGGCGACTGCACATTCTTGTTCGTTCATAAATCCCTTCTACGCTATATCAAGCAATGTTTACAAATGTTCAGTTTATCTTATCATATTGTAACTTATGCTTTTCAGCGCATATTCAGATTCTATTTGTCAACTCTTTGTAAATATCCACTAAGTTTTCTTTCAATTCCTCTTCAGTTTCTGCTTGAGTCCAGTAATCCGGATATTCTTCCAAATACCCGATCCACATTTCTTCATCTTGCCAGTAAACGTATTTCTTAGTTTCCATAGCTAGGAACATCTACACAATACTTTTATTTTTAATCATACCAATCATTTTCTCAAATTGGATATACATTCTTTAAACAACTGCTTGGTAAAGGTGGTCAACATAGAAGACCTCTACTAAAGGAACCGGCAATAATCCAAAAGGTCTGACAATTTGTTCTTTGTAAACTCACCCCGATCAACCCATTGCAGAGTTGCAGTCACCATTGAATGATTCAGGATAAATCGGAAAGGTTTACCTCGATGAGTATCAGCACGCCCCATATAGGTACTTTTTAACACATTACGTAATTATTAGTGAGAAATTTTATTATTCAATCTGGTAAACGTTCCCACGCTCTAATTGTTTTATCCTTGCTTCCACTTACTAAAGTTCGACCATCAGAGCTAAAGGATACTGATGTTACTCCTTTAGTATGTCCTTCTAGTTCAGCGATTTTTGTTTGTCTTTGAACATCCCAAAGTTTTATAGTACAGTCATCACTCCCAATAGCAAGCATTTGACCATCAGGACTAAAAACCACTGTGTTTATCGGTTCTATATGTTGTGCAAGAGTAGTAATTTCTTTTCTTGTATAAGAATCCCAAAGCTTTACACTACAATCATCTCCACCACTCACCAAAGTTTTGCTGTCAGGACTAATTGCTATAGTTCTAACTGGTAAACGAATATTAATATGGTCAATTTCTTGTCTCGTTTGCCAATTCCAAATCTTAATATCTCCAAGCTCATCGCCACTAGCCATTAATTTTCCATCTGGACTAATTGCTATAGTTCTAATTGTACTTGAATGTCCATATAGCCTTTCTAATTCACCTCCACTGCTGACATCTAACACAACAATTGTTTGATTTGCACCAGCAATCACTAAAATAGTGTTATCAGGAGAAAAAGTTACTGTATGAATTCTACCCAAAACCGTACTTCCAAATATTCCAAATGAAGAACTTTCAAACTCCACAATAGGACTTATTTTATCGTCATTAGATTTCCAAATATTATTGATATTCCAAAGTTTTACAATGTTTCTATCTTGCTTTTCAATAATTGCAGTAGCCACAAATTCACCATTCTGACTGATATTTACAGGAGTAGGACAATCACCAAACACTTTTCTCTGTACAAACAATTTTTTAGATTGCTTTTTTTTCCAGTTAGCAATCATCACTGTTCTTTCATAACGATATATGATACTTTCTTGGTTAGGTACGTACACTACAGAAGTAATTTCTCCATCATATTCTTTCGTCCCCAAACTCTTCCATGATTGGCTCTGCTGAAATTTAGATGATTTTTCAATTACCTTCTGTTGTCTAAAATCTAGATAATAATTTTTGAGCTTAATATATTGCAAGCAGTTATTTGAGTGATTATCTTCTATCCAAGCCAGAGTTTCTGAAGCGATAGCAGGTTGAGAAGTTGTAGTATTCCAAAAATCCCGATAATGAACTATTATCTTTTGATGAATTTTTTCAAGATTTTCCTGTGTGACTATAATATCTGGTTGTAATCCTTGAAAAACAATACCTTCTATTAAATCAATTTCTCTCCCAAATAAATCTTTCAACACTCCCTGTCCTTCAATTCCTGTATCTTCCGATGTTGCTTCAATGATACGGAAAACCAAAGTGATCTCATCCACTTTAGAATTATGAATTTCACGGTAGTACGCCGTTCCAACTTCGGTTAAGCCTCCACCTGCTGCTTTAGCTAGTAGGCTTGTCGTTTTTGATTCACACATAAAACTGGGAGCAACTATGGTTCTATAGTCAAGGTATTGATTACACCCAACTAGAAAAGCCCAAGCTTGAATATCTGTCATAAAAAATCTTTGGTTGTCTAGAGTTATTTTAGATTAGATGCAGGAAATTTAGATTCAAGTTCATCCGTAAGCGAAATAAAACAATTCACAACGTGCTTAAGTGCTGTTTCTTCATTAGTAACTTTTTTCAAAGATTCGGCTTGTTTACGACGGAGTTCCTCGGCTCTTCTTAGTGCTGCTTCTTGTTTTTGTTTGGCTGGTTTCTCCAGATCATCAAGAAAATCAATTAAGTCCTCTAAAATATCTTCAGCAAAACTGTATTTTTTCGGTAAAAATTGTTTGACTATGCCAATACCAATTTTCCCTACGCCCCCAGCAATCTGTCCTAACCTCTCCCAAAAACTCAAATTTGGTTTAACTTCAATTCTTTTGCTTAGTCCTTCTTCCTTTTTCTTTATCAATTCCTCTAAGGTAATTTTAATCATGTCAGGTAAAATACAAGCTAGAGGCATTTCTACCAAAAATGGATTAGGTAAACTGCCTGTTTTAGCCATACTTCCATCTGGCAGAAGTTCTGCAAAGTTCATTCCTACTGAACTAATTGGGATAAGTCGAACTGGTAAACGGGCTTCATTACGTGCTTGAATTAAGTTTCTAAATTCGTCAATCTCTAGTAAACGCTCTCGTAGTTGCTCTAGGCTATATTCATTGATGAGAGTGTCCCATTTGCTAATGACAAAATGAATGGGTTTTTGACTGCCCTGCATTATGTTCAACATATTAGGTAATTCATTGACTACCCAAAATAACCCTAGCTTTTCATTACGCATTAATGCCCTTAGTCTTTGACCATCCAACAGTCCTAGTAAAGCATCAGCATTTTGCAGTTGACTCTCAAAAGAAGTATCCTCATCTTCCATCTCGTCTGTAAGTCTGCCACCCGCATAATCAAGATATTTAAATCGACAAGCTGAATAAATCGGTAAATTTTCTGTCTGAACACGACAGGTGAAAGTCCATTCTGACACCTCATCGTAAGTTGTTCCTTTTGGCCATTTTTCATCAATGGCGATTTGGGTGTATGTGTTATAGAGACGCTTACGTTTTTCCGCGCTATCAACTTCCAAGAAAAAACCCTGTTTTCCTTGTGTAGATAGCTTTTTATACATACTAGCCAGATAGACGGTTTTACCAGAACCCCGTGGCCCAAGCATAATAACGGTGTAAGTGTTTAAGCTGTCATTCATAAGAATATACGTAACCTTGTTTATCATTAGTATTCCCATGTGACATCCCAAAGTAACTAGTTGGCTGACAAAAGTGAAGGGAAGGCGATCTCATTCAAGCGTATAAGTTGCTCTGCACTTCTGTGTAACCAGCGATGCTTTGTACCAGAGCGAGTGCATCTTCGTAAAAACAGCACGCCTCTCTTTACCCTTAAATTATCTGAACCCGCAATTAGTCTATTTCTCCGACATCCCGTAGCACTGCATCAATGATGCTAGATCGGATATAAATTCCATTTGTGCGTAGCTGCTCAACGTATGCTTTAATCTCAACAATCAAACCCGCTTTTTTCGCCTTACGCAAAATGCCAAGAGTACCTATCCGGCGAATTCCTAAGCGTTCTGCAACCCGTCGTGCTTGAGCATCATCCAAAAGTACCGTACTATTTGGAGTGGACTGAGCCAAGGCAATAGCTTCAGCTTCTCCACGATCGACTAGGATTGATAATGGTTCTAATACCAGGGCTTCAGGGGTTTGAATTTCCAACCAAGTTAATTGACTGACGGCTTGTGCGCCAGCTAAACCCACACCTTGCACTGTTACTTCATCCCACACAGCTGGGGGAAGTAATATTCGCTCATACAGTTGGGGTAGAAGCTCCAGTTGCCCGATAATTGATAAGGAGATAAGGGGGCTACTATCGGCAACAATGACAGAGTTAATCATCGCGCAATTCCTCGGCGATTTGATCATCATCTAGGTTGATAACTGGGATATGCAAACGCCCTAGTTCGTACATAAACTGAGGTTTGTTCATACTGCAAAAGGCGGCGGCTTTACCAAGCGATAGTCGGCGTAGCTCAAATAGTTTGACGGCGAGCAAAAATGTGAGTTCTGCTTCTAATGCTTGGGGTGATTTGCCGGAGGTAATGAGTAAGTCATCGGGATAATGAAGGGATAAAATATGCATGGTTCGCCTCTAGTGTTCCTGGTTCCTAATTCTTTCTTGATTATGGCTTACACCAGTCCAACCAGGATAGCGATTGCTTAATTTACACAAACATAGCCGTTCTCCTTCCACTCTTGGCTAACAAACTGAAGAGTAACTGGTTATGCAACATTAAAAGATCTCAACTTCTATCCTCGATCCCTCTGGACGCTTATAAACCTTGACTTGCGGCAATCGCTCTCCCAATGCCTTAACATGAGTAATGACCCCAATCAATCGGTCTTGCTGTCGTAGAGATTGTAAAATTTGGTAGACAGTTTCTAGCGTATCTGCATCTAAAGTACCAAATCCTTCATCTAAAAATAAACTGCCTAACTCTGCACCCATGGATAACTTTTCTGACAAAGCAAGTGCCATAGAAAGAGATGCAGCGAATGTTTCACCACCTGAAAGAGTTTGCACTCGTCTCAATTCACCACCATTCCAATTATCCTCAACCGAGTAATCTCCATCTTGAATTCTCAGCGCATAGCGAGAATCTGTGAGTTCTTGCAAAACATGGGTTGCACGAGTTACCAAATCTCTTTCTAAATGTTCTAGAGCAAAAGCTTGAAATTCATCAGTTTTGAGGCTGCGAGCAAGATTTGTATAAGTATCCACTTGTGTCCTCACTAAAGACAATTCTTCTTGGCGTTTTTCAGCTTGTTTCTGTTTAGATTGAGCGTCTTGTATCCAAGCCATGAATTGAGCCAGTTGATTTTGTGCTTGCTTGAGTCGTTCATCAGCTGCAATTTTGGCATCACGCAAAGATTGGATAGTACCTGAATTCGTGGTGCGATCACCTACCTGTGACTTGGCTTCTTCAACTCGTGTTTCTATCTCCACTTTCCCTGTATCATAATCTGAAATCTCTCCTTTCCAAAAACTTTGCTGTTTGGAATCAGCCCGCGCTGTCAGAAAACTATCCTCTGTAAATCCTTCAGAAACAAGTGCAACTTGCCAAGTCGATTCCAACTGTTGTTCCTGAAGACGTGCTGCATCTGCATCATCGCGAGCTTTTTTGTCTTCAGCTTCACACCGAATCACTTTTTTCTCTGCAGTTTGATAAGCCTCAGTGATTTGTTTCAGTTGTTTTTCCAGCTTCTGTTTGTCTTTTTCTAGTTCTGTTTGCAACTCTGCATAGGATTTACCCCCAGTGATTTCATGCAGTTTGGTTTCCACTTCTTGTAACTGCTGTTCCCAACGTTGGACTTCTTGTTGAGCTTGGTTACATTCTGTTAAAGCTGTTGTATGAGTTTTGCGAGTGGCTTCTAATGCTTGTTGGGTTTCGCGCACCCGTGCTGCTGCATCTTTTTGCTTGGCTAAAGTTTGATGATATAAGCGATCGCTTTCTTGCAGTTCTTTGAACTCTTGGTTCAACGCATTGATTTCCCAACCATCTGTTTCCAGTACAGAGCTAATTTCCTGTTTTAACTGAGTTAATTGACTTTCAGAATTGGCTAATTCCTGTTGGGCTTCAGCTTCTTTTTGCTTGGAGTTTTCTAAATTTGTTTCGGCTTTAGCAACAGCTTTCTCTGTTGCTGTATATTGTTGTTCCGCTTCATCTTTCTGAGATAATAATTCTGTTGTATTAACTTGTTCAATATTTGGTAAACTTAGCAACTGTGCTGTTACATATGTTCCATTACAAACAGGACAGTTATCTCCATCATGTAATGCCTGACGTAAAGCAGCAGCATGGTTACTTTGTAATGCGAGATGATTGACTGCTTCTGCTTCTTGTAAAAGTTTTTGCTTTTGTTGGAAAACTAATTTTGCTTTTTCTAATTTTGCCAGAATTTCCTGATATTTTTTCTCAGATTTTTGTCGTTCTAAAGTTGCTTTCTCTAATTTTTGCCGAAAATTATCAGTCTGCTCCTGTAATAACTTATAAGAACCAAGCCGTTGTGAAACCTCCTGAAGTTGCTCTAAACGAGTACCACCTAGAGAATATTGAGTCAATTCCTTTTCCGCTTCTTCGACTTGGTGGCTAGCTGCTTGCAATTTCTTCTCAGCATCACTTAAGTCTTGCTTGGCTAAAGCTAGATTATTTTGTCGTTGGGAGAGTGTTTGACGGCTGCGTGTTAATTCCGTTTGATGCTGCTGTCTTTGTTCTTCATAATTTCGCGCTGAAGTTAAAGCTTCTTCTCTCGCCTTGAACTGAGGTTCTACCTGTTTTTGGTATTTTGTAACTTCATTAAGTTTTGTCTTCTTTTGCTCTAATTCCTGTATAGCTTGACTGAGATTCTTTTGTGTGGAGACAACATCAGCCTGTGCTTTTTTAAATCTGTCTCTAGCAGCTTTCACCAAAGCATAAGTGTCCTTAATTTGGTCAGCAGCTTGGGATTGTTGCAGATGTAATTTATATTCTTCAATTTTTCCAGATTTAGCAATGAGTTGAGCTAACTGCGATCGCAAATCATTTAAACGCTCTATTTGCTTGAACAGAGTTTCCTCTTCATCCAGAGCTTTTTGTGCTTTGAAGACTGCTTGATTAAATCCAGGTATTTGCTGTTCAACAGTCTTGCACTGCTGTTGTTTTTCCGCAAATAGCTCTGCTGAGGGTAACTCTAACTCCTCCAACTGACGCTCAAGAATTTGGTATTCCTTTTTTAAGCCATCAGCTTGTCCTTGAGTTTGTTGGCGCATTCTTTCAAAAATCTGAAATCCAGCTAAATCACGCAATATTTCCCGACGTTTAACTTTACTTCCTTTAATAAATTCATCAAACTTACCTTGAGGTAATAAAATGACACGAGTAAAAGTTTCATAATCCATCGCCAACACTTGCTCGACTCGCTTGGTCACATTCTTTGTTTCCAGTTTTTCCCAAGTGTCATTTTGGAGCCATTCCAACAAAACTTTACTCTCAGGAGTTTTAGGACGATCTCGCCAAGTCCGAGTGACTCGATACTCCACCCCACGCACTGAGAAGCGAAAACTGACTTTGAGATTTTGGCTTCCAAGACTCACAAGTTCTTTAGCAGTAGCATCCTTGCCAAACCGAGCGACATGACCGTACAGTGCAAAAGTGATAGCATCAAGAAGAGAAGTTTTGCCTGCGCCTGTTGGTCCTGTGATGGCAAACAAATCGAGTTCGGAGAAATCAAGAGTTTCCCGAGAGCGAAAACTGGTAAAACCTTCAAGGGATAATTCAAGCGCTCGCATCACTCATCTCCTGATATAATTTTTCAAATGCTTCTAACACTGATGGCGGTACTGTGGTTTCGTGACGCTGCAAGTAGTAGCGACGAAACTCTTCAACAGCATCAAATTGATTGTCTTCGCGGTACTCAGTAGGATTTTCTGGCTCGGTTTTTAAATAATGAGGTTCAACAATCAATGTCTGGGGACAAACTTTACGCACCATCTCAGCTAAACCTATTTTAGGTGCTGTTAGTTCAACTACCAACTTTAAAAATCCTGGATGTGTCCGATTGGCTTCTAAATGTTCTTCTAAATCGTTGTCATGACATCGAACAATTTTTAAAGGCTTTTGGCAAGAAATAGGGATAAATTCGGGTTTTGCAGGGCGTCCTGGTTCTACTTCAACAAGATAAAATCCTTTTTCTTCCCCTGCTTCGCCAAAATCAATCTGAACTAAAGAACCTGCATAACAAGTCGGTGCGGCGTGAGAAATTTTTTGGGGTTTGTGAATGTGACCGAGGGCAATATACTGGGCTGTGGGTGGTAAAGTTTGCCCAGAGATAAGATATGTATCTCGTGTATAGTAATCGACTTCCGAGTGAGCGCGTAAAGACCCTTCAATTGTCATGTGTGCTAGGATGACGTTAACGCGATCGTCTCGGAACTCAGTTGCTAATTTACTCAAGATTTTTTGAACTGCAAAGCGGTAATATTGGCGTTGTTCTAGATCGTCTTTATCCCACAAATCGTCATATTTCAATAATCTACGTTCGGAAGCAAATGGCATTGCTGCGACGCACAACTTTCCACCAGGAGTATCAACGTGAATCACACCGCCTTTATTTGGCGGTTGGGGTCTACCTAATGCTTGGACTCCCACAAATGATAGCAGCTTTGCGATCCCATCAATACGAAAAGCAGAGTCGTGATTTCCTGCGATCGCAACTGCAGGAATTTTCGCCTCTTTCAGCTTGCAGAAAAAATTATAGGCGACTTGTTCGGCTTCAGCAGGCGGATTTGGGACATCATAAATATCACCTGCTACTAAAACAGCATCCACTTGTCGCGCTATGGCTTGTTCGAGCAATTCATCAAGTGCAGCCGCAATTTCCGGCGTGCGGTCTTCACCTTTGAGTCGTTTTCCTAAATGCCAATCAGAGGTATGGATTAAGCGCATATATATTTTGGATTTTAGATTTTGGATTTTAGATTTTGGATTTTGGATTACTTCCATCTCAACATAAAATTCCCTATTAGAAATCTAGTATATTCCCTTCATTTTTATTGCGCTAACATACATCTCGTTTATTTTATCAGTGCGTAATACCAGTTTGAATACAGAGTGCGACAGATAGTTGGTCAAAAGTGAGGTTAGACACTTTCTCAATCCAAAATCTAAAATATAAAATCCAAAATGGTATAAGTTTTACTAAAATAAGTTACCTTGATGTCTGTTTTATTCAGAGAGTGGTAATTAAAGCAAGATTTGTTACAAAAATTTGCCTTGAGGCAAATAACTTTGAAAAAGAGAAACAAAATCGATTCCCTTGAATCCAAAGGTTCAACTGGCGTCTCTCTCTAGATCGGAATCTTCTAAATTAAGAGCAGCATCCAATTCCTGACGATACTCTTGAATATACTGCTGAACTGCATCAAAGTCTGGATCGTCTTTGAACACGCCTGCAAATTTCATCCAAGGTCTTTCAGATTGCTCAGCTTGCGGTAATTGGATTTCCATCTCTCTATTCGTGTGCGATCGCTGGTGTGGCATCATTGATTAAGTTTAAAATATTCCTTTAGTTCAAGTGATTCAATTTTAGTTTACAAGCATTCCTAGTATCGAAAGAGCGATCGCTTGATTCAACCAATCAGTTATGTTCAATAAGACAGGCTTTGTCTTTTCCCAAAGTGTTTCACCCTTTCCTTGGTTTTGACTAGCATTTTGCAAGATTTCAACAACACCTCCAAGGTTGGTTGTAATCAGTGCTTTGTTCGGTTCTGCTTTTGCAGTTGCAATTCTCGCTGCACCCAAATACATCATCGCTTCTTCTTTTATATTTACTGGGAGTTCTGCGCTGCTAATCATCTGCTCGATTTCTGCAAGCATCTGGATCGCTTCTTCTTTAGTTGGCTGTTTGCCAGTAGCTGCTTGGGTTGTCATTCTCTGTTGATTATTCTTACCAATAGCAGCCTGCATCCCACCGTACACAGTTCCTCCATTAACGTTTTGAGAAATACCACCATTATTTCTTGGTGGTGAATTTTTTCCCTTAGCAACATATTCTTCTGTATCTATTTGTTGTTCTGTCTGTTTATCTAAAGCTTGAGGTAAACGCGGTCTAAACTTAAGTACAGGAGTTTCTGACTCTGGAATTCCCGCTAGATCGATCGAAGCACAACCGACTTCAAAACAAACATCATAGGAACTTCCTGCCCCTAATGCATCATAAAAGCCAACAGCAAATTCAGTGGCGGCAACATCTCCAATTGGACGGGTCATACCTATAACACAATCAATATGTTGATAAATGGCATCTGCTTGTACTTCTGAGTAGCAGGCATTCAGTAAAACACACTCAACTTTGTTTTGAAATAACTTAAATAATCGGGCTAGAGATTCACTACTTACCAGTTGCACTTGCCCAAAATTATTTTCTAAAATCAATCCAGTAGTTCCTGAACCATGCCCAGAAAAGTGAACAATTGTTGGTTGATGGTCTAACAATGCACGACGCAAGTCCTCAACTCGGACTGCCCAAGAGGTGAAAACTTCAAATTGTTCTCGATTTTTGGCTCGTTCAAGTGCAGCCTGAATATTCCGCACTTCTTCATTGAGACGCAACTGATTTGTATCTTTGGGATTGGCAGATAAAATTAAGATTTTTTTAATATTCATAATCTATAAAATTTTAGAATATGAAAATATTATATAAAATTCTTGAATGTTATAACTTGTTAATCTAGAATGTTGATTTCCAAGGATAATTTGACCGAAAATAGCCTATGAGCCAGCAAGAGCATTCCGAGGAAAACTTACTACCCATAGCTAAGCCAATGATTCAGCAGCAGGTAGAAAATTCTACTTTGAGTGGTGGGGTGCAAGCTGCAATAGGTAATGATAATATTCAAATTCAAGGTGATAGTAACAATGTTACTATCAACAATACGGAGATTTTGCAAATCTCTATTGATGAGATTAAAACTCGTAAATTTATAGAAACTTCTCCTTACAAAGGTTTAAAGAAATTTGAGCCAGAGGATAAAGACTTATTTTTTGGTCGCGACCAATTTCTACAAGGGTTGGTGGATGAACTCGAACAAACTAACCTAGTTTTACTTTTAGGTGCTAGTGGTAGTGGCAAATCATCGGTAGTGCGTGCGGGTTTGATTCCCTGGCTTTCCCAAAAACACGGAACGCGGTTAGTTAACCTGATATTTACCCCTGACCAAGACCCATTTGAATCTTTATATGCTAGTTTACTTAGTAAAAATACGCAACAAAAAGCCCAAATCGCCCGTGAGGCTAAAGCTGACACATTAACTCAAGTAGTGACGAGGCTAAAGCAAGCTGATGATTATTGGTTTATCTTAATTGACCAGTTTGAGGAGTTGTTTACTACCAGTCACTCAGAAAAACGCGATCGCTTTATCGCTAGTTTGGTACAAATAGCCAAAGCCAATGTTCTAAAAGTCAAAATCATGGCAACAATGCGGGCTGATTTTCTTGATAAGTTAAGCCCCTATCCAGCATTGGTGAAAGCTACAAATAAACATCGTCCGCTGATTGCAGAAATGCAATCAGATGAGTTGCGTTTGGCGATAGAACAACCTGCGGCTCATCATGGTGTAGTTTTTGAAACAGGGCTCGTTGAGGAAATCATTAAGGATGTACAAGGACAAGCAGGTTATTTGCCTTTGTTGCAGTACACACTGAATCTACTGTGGGAAACGGAAGTAAAAACTGGCAGTATCAATGACCGCACATTGAATAGCAGTACTTACCGGAAGTTAGGTGGGGTTAGGGGTGCGCTTCAGCAACGGGTGGATAAAATTTATGAGGATTTACCAGCACAGGAAAAAATTGCTACCCAGAGAATCTTCCTCAAACTGGTTGATATTGGTGGGGATGAAGACTCTGGTATTGAGTGGAAGCCCGTTCGCAGACGGGCGCTGCGTTCTGAGTTTAGCGTGGAGCTTGAGCAAGATGTGCTGGTTAAGTTGATTAATAATAATTTGTTAGTGAGTGACCGCCCAAAGCAATCCCAACAATCTACTGTAGAAATTGCCCATGAAACTCTTCTTACTTCTTGGACAACTTTAAATAACTGGATTAAAACAAATCGTCAAGCTATAGCGCTTCGTAATCGATTAAATGATGATGTGGCAAGGTGGCAAGCTTCTAAAGCAGAGGATGAACTGTGGAGTGGCTCGAAGTTGGAGAAAATTCGAGAACTAAGGAAAGACGTGACGTTTAATCAAGTGCTGGGTGGATTTAGTGAGACGGCAAACCAGTTTATTGATGCTAGTTTGGAGTTGCGCGATCGGCGAAAACGCAGAACTACGATCGTACTTACTAGCTTTTCAGCAGTGGCATTCACGTTTGCTGGAGTTGCAGCTTGGCAACGGGAAATTTCTGTATCTCGTGAACTTGCAGCGAACGCAAAATTGCAGCTGGCAATCGATCCCGAACAGAGTTTACAGTTGGCAACTCGTGCAATAGACACATATCATACCCCTGAAGCCGAGGATATTTTGAGAAAAGCCCTTTTTGAATCGCGTGTGCGAGCTAAAATCCAAATTCCTAATTACCAACACAATAATCTGATATGGACAATAGCTTTCACTTCTGATAGCAAGCAGGTAGTAGCAACAAATATGGAAAACGGCACAGTAAAGGTGTTGAATATCGACACATTGGATGGACACACTAGTTTAGCAAAAGGTAAAGCTTTCACAAATGGCGATTTTGTGCTTGTAGTTAATGATAACGGCAGAGCGGAGGTACGGAATTTCAGAACCAATCAAGTCCAAACCTTGAATGAGAAATTGATAGAAGTTACTAACGCCGTCTTTAGCTCTGACGGCAAATTTGTCCTAATCGGCAGAGGTGAAAAGCCAGGACAGATAATGAATATTGTCACAGGCGTAGTGATAATCTTGAACAAAAGCACGGGAAATGTGGTAGAAGCAAGCTTCAGCCCTGACAACCAATTCTTGGTCAGTGTTAGTGATGACTGGAAGGCACGACTGTGGAATGTCAAAACAGGAGAGTTTATCCGAGAGTTACCTGGAAATACATCTAAGGAAAGTCTAGGAGAGGTGACAGTTGTACAGTTCAGTCTCAATGGCAATTACATCGCAACAGCCTGTGGTTTTGGAGCTGGTTGTTACCTTGCTAGAGGGTATGATTTGGACGGTGACGGTATTGCTGAATTTGACGGTACAGTCAGGATCTGGAAAAAAAAGGGTGCTACATTTGAACTCTTTCATGAACTACCTACTGGGGATGACAGGGTATATGGGCTAGGCTTTGACTCTCGCAGTCAACTGATCGCTACTGCTAGTGGAGGTAAAATAGCACAAGTATGGAATGTGAGTTCAGGCGAAAGGATTTCTACCTTTACGGGTCATTCAAATTGGGTTTGGAGTGCAGCATTTAGTCCTGATAGCAACTTTGTCGTCACGTCTGGTTCAGTTGAAACGCCCTTACACAGGCTATGGCGTTGCTTGACGATCGTAACCATGTTACAAGTGCGTTCCGCCAATTGGTAAGTTAATGATGTCAGACATAGGGTGGATTGCAAATGAGCAAATTAGCCCTGTCCTCAAATCAGTGCTGTAATGAGTCTGTCACTCCAAATTGAGTGATAACAATTTCCCTGTCAGGAAAACGTGCTGTTATGGTAAGACTTCCGCCAAGAGATGTAATATATCTTGAGAGCGTGGAAACCTGAATATCCTCTTGATGCTCAATCTTTGAAAGAGCAGATTGTCCTACTTCCATCTCTTCAGCAACTTCACTTTGAGTTTTGCCGACAGATTCTCTCACTTCAGAAAATCTCAAATAGAATAGTAATAGTGCAAGATTTGCCTGCATCTCACTTTCTGCCTGCTGCTGAGGCATCATTTTTTTACGAAGTTCGCTAAAAGGCTTAGTTTTCATAGGAGTCCATTCTAATTAAAATATCACCTTTAACTCATATTCCGACTATAGCCGTTCTCCTTCCACTCTTGAGCTAACAAACTGAAGAGTAACTGGTTATGCAACACGCCATCCAGTAATTGATGCTGACGCAAACAGCCATCAAGTTGAAATCCCAAAGACTTGAGCAGAGCAATTGAAGCTTGATTAAACGCACCAGTATCTGCCATCACTTTATTTAACCCAATAACCTTAAATAAGTAATTAATTAGGAGTTGCAATCCCTCTTTGGTGTAACCAAGCCGTCTATAGTCTGCACCAGTGAAGTAACCGATCCCTGCTGACCGATTTTTAGGATTGAGGTTATATAAGCTAATCTGTCCAAGGAATTGATTATCTGTAATTCGGCGAATTGCAAATACAGAGGGAATTTTCTCCTGAAACCGTCGCTGTCGTTCTTTTAAAGAAATGTGCTCTATTGGTTGAGAAGTTAGGTAGGAAATATCAACTTGGCTTTTCCACTTGTGCAAAAACTCTAGATCGTCTTCTTGAAGTAAAGTTAGGCGGACGCGAGAGCCATCTGGAATTTGCCACTTGAAATAATCGAGATTTTCTGGAGTAAGCATACTGAACCACCTCTAACCTCAATGCATTGTCCCATTATTATGGAAGGCTAAATTTTATTACTTAAGCATTATTAAAATCTATTACGCTATAATTATAGACTAACAAAAGAGAATCAAAATGAAAGCATACGAATTTCCAGCAAAAATTACACCTGAAGGAACGCTAGAAGTTCCTGAAGAACTGTTGGACAATTTTCCCAGCGATCGATCTGTAAGAGTGATTGTGTTAATTAACGAATCAGTTGAGGTGGAAGAAGCCGATGATAATGCTTTGACATTTTCAGCAGAAAGCTTTCGTCAATCGTGGCACGAAGCAATAACTGGACAAACACTTTCTCTTTCCCAGTTATGGGAGGATATTGAAGTTGACCGAATCATCTCCCTGAGAAATTAAACTAACAGTTGAATTGCAACGGAAGGTTCGTACACTGTCTAAAAATTAGGGATGTTATCAATATTGTAACTGCAATGATTGGTATCTAAGAGATACATAATGATGCGAATCACCCAACCCAAGTTATTGTTGCCTCGGAACCGTTATCTGACCAAACTTGGACGGCTTTTGCTGACCACAATACGCTATTTGTTCCTGCGGAGTCATTGCAGCCAACCACTAGCCGATTGACTGCTTGTTAAGTGCTACGTTCATGTCTCTAGGAGAATTTATTTCAGGGGAATTCTTAAAACAAACGATAATTGTCACTTGACAAGACTTTTTGAAGTAGTATTCTTTTTTAGAATTTAAATGCATTGCTGGAAAGCCACATACTAGGATAGTTAGTATGTGGTTTTTATTTATAGGCAAGAACCGCAAATCAGGAAAAAGGAAGCGCGATCGCTTACTCTTGGAGAAAAATGTACTAAATCCTCGAAAAATAACCAAATAAGGAAAAGACTCAATGCAATCGGCTTTACGTATTGAAACCAAAGTTTTACCTGGCAATAAAATAGAAATCAATTTGCCATCAGAAACTGTTTCTGATTCAGTAGGACAAACTGTTGAAGTCATTATTATTCTTCCAGAGAAGCCCAAACTGAGTCGTCAGAACATTCTGGAATGGATTGAACAGGTTCGGAGCAACCATCCTTTTAGAACAGCTGAAGAAATTAACTACGATCTCCAGGTTGAAAGAGATTCATGGGACAGTTAAATTTGCCAGATTCTGCCAAGATTTACATTGATACCTCGATAGTAATCTACACAATCGAGGTTCATCCAAATTACTGGCAATTGCTCCAACCGCTATGGCAGAAGTTTCAGGTAGGACAAATCGAGCTAATCACTAGTGAACTTACTCTTCTGGAATCCTTGGTAATACCGTTTCGGCAATTAAATACTAACCTGATTGATACTTATGAGCACTTACTTTTATCATCAGTTATTCAATTAATTCCAATTAATCAAATTATTCTGAGGGAGGCAGCAAGACTACGAGCAACAACCGCTTCATTAAGAACACCAGATGCTATTCATGCTGCAACAGCAATAATTTCAGGATGTACCCAGTTTCTCACCAACGATCAGAGACTGCGAACATTGCCCAGTTTGCCTGTGGTGGTTCTAGATGAAGTTCTGACATCATAACATAGATTATCACATATTATGGGATGGGCGAGGACGCCTGTCCTGTATTCGTGGCGGGCGTCCTCGCCCGCACCACAAGAAATTTATGATACTAGATAATTTAGTCCGCGCAGGTGGACTTTGGTTGTATAGCCGCGATTTCTAATCGCCAAGGCAAAAAAACAATAACCACTAACCACTGTACGGGCGCAAGGCATTGCGCCCCTACTAAAATTCAATATCATCATCCTCATCATTAGTTGCTACTTCACTATAGCGGGTTGCATAGGGAGGAAAGGGAAAATTAATTAGAATCGGGGATGGAACTTCAGGCTGGTGAACAAACATAGTACCTGATTTTAGGAGGAGCGATCGCTTGCGACATCCTCCTGAGAGAAAGTTATATTCTGCACTTTCAGCCTCTGCAGAATCGAGTCTACCGACGACGCGAATTGCAGCTTGTCCTACAACACGGCGTTCCACTTCTGAAGCTGTTTGTTGTGCGCCTATCAAGATGATGCCCAAAGAACGACCCCGTTCTGCAATTTCCACCAACAAATTTTTTATTGGACTCCGCCCTTCACGGGGAGCGTATTTATTCAATTCGTCAAGAACTATAAAAACAACCGGGTATTGTCCCCGCTTTTCCTTTTCTGCAAACAGTCGTTGTAAAAGTATTCCCACAACAAACTTTTGCGCTTTTCCTCCTATCTTATTAATATCAACAATCGTTATTTGATGCGAAGGCGATAGAGGATCGAGTTGATATTTTGCTATTTGTTCGGGAGGCAAATCTCCACGAATCAAATGCCCTATTTCCTCGCGTATTCCCCATATGCGACGTATCAAAGCCTCAGCAGTGGCGTTGGTATTTCGCCCCAACCAACTGTTATCTTCATTTTCAACTAACTTATCTTCTAAAAATTCAATTAGTTCTCTAAACGTTGTGACTTTTTTCTTCTCTGGTGCTCCATAAGGTTCTACATCTAGATGCACTCCAGGCTTTCTGTTATTTTTTTTATCTGTTTTATCATTATCTTCAGCAATGCGTGCTAATTTTTCCTCTACAATAGAAACTAAAAATCCTAAATTTCCTCTTTCTAAATCCTCTCCAGCAAATAGGAAACTGAAGAGGCGATCGCGACACAATTCCCTCAAGCTCCACAAGTAAACTGAAATATTATCAGCCCGTTGTTCTAAATGCGGGTCTACATCATGACTGCCTTTTCTTGGTGCAGCACAAAAACGCACATCTTTAAATGGTTCTGCGGGTATTCCCAAGATTTTATATTGTGCTAAATCCTGTTCTTTAAGTTTAGCATTCTGCTTATCTATAAAAAACAAATCTTCACCTTTAACGTTAAAAATCAAAGCTTTAGTATTAGCACGATGGTAACCTAATGCAGCAGAGTGAAAAATTCCGTGGAGTAAAAATAAAGCATAAGATGTTTTTGTCGCTACCCCAGATACACCCGAAATATTAATATGTGCGCCTTTTGTGCCATCAATAAATTCATAGTTAAAATAAGCTGGGCTACTGTTACGCATTGTACCTGCGGGGATGCGTTTTTCCATGCCATCAAAATGCAAAGCACGTTTTAATTCTTCATCCACAGCTAACATGACTGTATCGCCCGGTTGCGGTGGCAAATATTCTTCGGGTTCAATGCGTGTTACTTGAATATGAGCAGCATAGGAGACATTCACAGGCAAACTACCACTTTTTGCCAAGAAAGTATCTGTATCAAACTGAGTTCCTTCATGTAAGGTGCGGACATAATCAACCACACCATAAAATTTCACAATACCACTCCCATCAGGACGGTGAGTTTGCACTTCCACCACATCATCAAGGCGCAAAACTTGACCGGGTGACACTGCAACCCAAAATTCCAAGGGGGTTGCTTCTTGAGTACCGAGGATAAAACCGACGGGAGTTGTCATGACAAAACCCCTACAGACGCTAAAAAGTTTTGTACGCGTCGTTTGATGAGAATAGCATCACCCATGCGTCGCCCTAGTTCTCGTTCGAGTGCGCCAACTGGAGTGAGATTTTGTGGGGCGCGGGGGTCTTTGTAAGGATGGGATGCATATTCAGGAATGAGATAGGCGGTTTGATCGGCGATTGTTTGGGCTGTTGTCAAAGGAATATCGCTAGACAATTCCAATCTAACGATACCGTGTAAATTGTGGTAACCAAAACGATCGCAAGAGGTTTGAGCATGACCGGATTTAAGATACCAACTCCAGTGGGGACGGTTTTGTTCTTTAATTAAGAAAATGGGGGTACGTTCTCCTGGTTTCAATTCCCACAACAGGGCTGCATATTTTTCACTGAGATAATTTTTATGCATTGTTTTAACATAGCCCACTGTGAAATTCACGGAGTTATAAGGTAATCGTCCGTCACGAATGATTAAAGTGTCTGGATCTAGGGCAAACTGTTGGGCTGCTAGAAGTGCTTCTGTCTTGAGCATAGTATTTTGAACCAGATTTTTAGGAACGTTGGGATTGTTCTCTACATAGGGATCGACTGGTTCGTAGATTAACTGCGCTTTAGTTCCCAAGGGACAGGGAATTATGGTTTCTGGTGCTTGTTGGTTTCCTCCAAATCCAATTATACGGCGGATATTAAACTGAGAACAGGTGGCTGTACTGGTTGTTCTATCTACAAGGACAGCACCCACTGCGATCGTTCCAAAAGCTCCATAGGCAATGGTATTCCTGCTACCACCTATTAAAGTCGCATCAATACGACGGCGACCATCTATAAATATAAGTCGTTCGGGTAAAGTAGATTGCGATGTTGCAAAGCAGCCGCTTCGCGATCGCTCTCTGGAAAACTTTGTCCAATCTGCTGTTTCTACAGTGGGATCGACCTCACTTTCAGATAACGCCAGTTCTTCTATATCTATTGAGGAGTCGTAGTTGTTAGCCCAAGGCTCAAGCCTAAAGTTATTTTTCTGCCAAAATTCGTTTTTGTTATTGGTCACTGGTCACTGGTCACTGGTTACTAGTCATAGTACAAATTAATGATACAATTTTAGATAAAAAATCATATATTTGTATCTACCTCAATTCCTAATCCTCAATCTCCATTTTCAAATATTCAAAATTAGTAATTGTAACTTCAACATCTGGAAACTTTGCCGTTATCTTTAATTCTCCTCCCATTGCTTCAATGACTTGTCGCAGATGACTAACATACATAAATGAATATGCCACATTACTCCCAGTTATCGAATGTTTTAGACGTGCAAAAAAAAATGACCCCCTCAAGTTCTTCCGTGCCAATTAAAGTTTACTACACTATAATTCTAGGCTGACAGAGGACACTCAAAATGAAAGCATACGAATTTCCGGCAAAAATCACACCTGAAGGAACGCTAGAAGTTCCTGAAGAACTTTTGGACAGTTTTCCCAGCGATCGAGTTGTACGAGTGATTGTGTTAATCAACGAACCAGTTGAGGGGGAAGAAGCCGATGACAATGCTTTGGAATTTTCAGCAGAAAGCTTTCGTCAATCGTGGCACGAAGCAATAACCGGACAAACACTTTCTCTTTCCCAGTTGTGGGAGGGTATTGAAGTTGACTGAATCATCTCCCATTGAAATTAGACTAACGGTTGAATTTCAACGGAAGGTTCGTACACTGTCCAAGAAGTATCGCCAGATCCAACGGGATCTAGAAGAAATTTTAGAACAATTGCAAGCTGGAAATTTCCTAGGCGATCGCCTTTCTAGTATAGGTTATGAAATCTTCAAGGTACGGGTTAAGAATAGGGTCATCAAGAAAGGTAAAAGCGCTGGATATCGACTCATTTATTGGATTCGTTCATCGAATACTATCGTATTACTAGATATTTCTTCAAAATCTGAACAGAAGGATATAGAAGTCACAGAAATTCAGCGAATTTTGGTTGAGTTTGAGAAGCAAAGTAATGCAGAACAAACAGAAGAATAAAGCGACCTGAGAACTTCTTTCCCTTCGTGTGGTGGAGAAGGAGCCACGATTTCTAGAGTGCTATGGTTGTCAGTGAGGCGGAGATGGAGATCGCTCAACAATACGACGGCGACCATCTATAAATATAAGTCGTTCGGGTAACTTAGGTTGCGATGCTGCAAAGCCACCGCTTGGCGAACGCACTCTAGAAAACTTTGTCCAATCTGCTGTTTCTACAGTTGGATCGACCTCACTTTCAGATAACGCCAGTTCTTCTATATCTATTGAGGAGTCGTAGTTGTTAGCCCAAAGCTCAAGCCTAAAGTTATTTTTCTGCCAAAATTCGTTTTTGTTATTGGTCACTGGTCACTGGTCACTGGTCACTGATTCAACCGCCGCTTACAGGAGGAATTAACACCACTTCGTCACCATTGTTCAAGATAGTTTCCGGTTCTACAAATTGGAGGTTAACCCCAAATCGGGTGATATCCCGCAATTGAGAAAGTTGAGGGTGTTCCGCAATCAGGCGATCGCGAACTGCAGCAACGGGTGTACTTTCTGGAAATTCTAACAACAATTCTGGTACACCGTATGCTTCTTGGTAAGCAGCAAAGAGTTTAACGGTAATTGTAATTGTAGACATAAGATGATGAACATGGATTCTTGTAGTATGCCATGCCAAATCTATCAAGGTAGATAAAAACTTGAGGAAATCAATTCTAAAGGGAGCATCCCGTTTTGGCAAAAGCCCTCAGAATAGAATTCTCTTGCTATACAACAAAGTCCACCTACGTGGACTTCAATATTAAGTCCTTGTCTTGCGGACGAGCGTTTGTATAGCTGTGATTTCAATCACAAGCGTGTTTTTTCCAAATTGGGATGCTTCGCGTCTAAATTGTATCTGGGTCTATATTTAACTCCCGTAATTTTGCTGCCAAACGTTTTGCTTTTTCAGCTTCCTGTTGTGCCTTTTGTTCTACCTGTTCTAGTTTTTGTTCTGTCTGTTGTGCCTTTTGTTCTACCTGTTCTAATTTTTGTTCTGTCTGTTGTGCTGTTTCTTCAGGTGTTGGTACTAGTTGCTCATCTGCTGTAAAAAACCGCAATAAACCCTGATACATTCCCAAATATAACCCTAATTGTTGACTCCACAAATATCCTTTTTCTGTTGGTTGTAGAGGTTGATATTCTCCATCTACTAAATGAAATCCCGCAAATTCTAATGTATACGGGTCGAACCAAAAATAATCCGGTGTGCGGAAAGTATCTTGATAAATTTCTTTTTTTAAACCTTTGTCTGTCTTGGCTGTTGAGTCCGACAAAATTTCTAGAATGACATTTGGATATTTGCCATCTTCTTCCCAGACTACCCAACTTTTGCGGGTTTTACGTTGGGTTCCCAGCACTACAAAAAAATCTGGACCTCGGAAATCTTCTGATTTAAGTTGGCGTGGACTATAGTAGATAGTCAGGTTTCCAGCCGCATAGAAATCATTTCTATCTCGCCACAGCCATTCTAGACATATCAAAAGTAAAATTATTTGTCGTAAGTGCAGTTCTGTTTCCAAGGGAGGCTCATCACTATATAAATCGCCAGGGGGAAATATAACATCTGGGAAGATGCCATCAAGAGCATCTAATTCTTGAGCTATGGTCATAGAATGGATACGGCATCAATTAGTTATGGATGTATTTTAGCAGTTGTATGCTTTAAAAGCAGCAGTTCCTGTCCTCCCCCCTTAGGCCCGCCCTAACTCGATTTGTAAAAAATCTACCCTTGTGAGGGGCTAGGGGAGATATTGTCACAACGGTAGACTTTACAAAATCCTCTTAAATTTTTGGTGAATTCATCTTTGAAGCCTTTTATTGAAGAAAATTCAACACTGAGATTTATACCTCTTCACAGAGTGCTTTGACCAATGCGTCTAAACCAGATTGAGTGGTGAAGTAAGTTACATGATCGCAAGTTGCATCTGGAGCTATAATTCTCGGCTTGGGAATGCGGTTTTCACTCACGCTTTTAATGCTTTCGAGTGTCACCGCTATGTCGTTTGGTTGCTGGAAGAAAACTAAGTTGACTACGCGCTCTTGAGCCGAGCCAAATAATTTCTCCATCAGTCGCTTGATAGCACTCGACTGTTTTCCAGAATCGGTTTGTAATGCTTCAGGACGAATTGAGCGATCGCCTGCAATAATGGTATACCGCACGTTAGGATCTGGATTGGTAGCAATGCTTTGGATAAAATTGCTGCTTGGGCTCATCTGCTCTACAGTCTTAATGTTGGCATCCACAAGTTTTAAGATTCCAGCAATAACGACTGCAGGCCAAGCTACTGAGGAAAGTTGGTTTAACCCAATTCCCAGAGCAGCAAAAGCCCAATCTTGAACCGTAGACCAAGGAGAACCACCATTAGGTGTACCCAGCATCACTAAGTGTTGAACAATTTTATTTCCACCTTCTTTTTCAATAAAGGTACGAGATATTAAGCCGCCCATTGAATGAGCAACAATATCTAATTGTTTGCCATGGTTGGCTGTTAACCCAACTTCTTCTAGTCTTTGTTTCAGAAGTTTGGCATTTTCTTCGATGGTCGTATTGAGATTTTCGTAATCAAAGGCGAGAATTAAGTCATATTTATCTCGCAAAGTTTTCTGTTGTCCGTTTTCTGTCAATTTTGCTTGTTGAGCGCTTGCTACAGACGTTTCTGTATCGCCCATGATACCGTGAATATAAAGTAATATCTTCTTGGCTTGAGTCACTTTTGCTGTAATAATTTCCTTATCAGCTTGATAAGATACACGCCCGTCTGGTAAGATTTCAGAAAGTCTTAACAAGGGATAAGAAAATTTTTGTCCAAAAGGTTGAGTCAGCAGTTTTTGGAAGAGAATCTTGATGGAACCTTGTAGACTGCGGCTATTAGCTATTGGTTCAGGTAAGCGTTCTAAAGTAATTTCTGTCTTGCCATTTGCTGCCTTAGCTGTCCCTAAAGGTAAGAAAAATTCTCCATCATAAGCAAGTGGCAAAACATATTCGTTGGATGACAATGGTTTGTCAACAACTATCTTTATAGGATTTTCTGGTGTGACGCTTTCGTGATTCTGTACGCCAGTGATTTCCAAAACACTTAATTTAGAGAGACCGCTACGAGTGGTGTTAAATTCAAAGGGTTGAAACAGATTTGGAGCTTCTATGAGAATGGGTGGAAGTAAATTACTGTTAACATCCCGGCTGTTTGGTGGTAAGGAGTTGATCTCAACTTTGCCTTGAAAACTGGAATTGTTGTGCAGTACAACACCTGGTTGTAGAGTTGTTGGTTCAGATTGTTTAATCTCTACTCCACTTGGTGGTTTTACAATCGTCAGTTTAACTTCCTTGGTCATCCAGTTATCAAGATTGTCAGAACCCGGTTCCACTGCATTACGAGAAGAAATGTTGTCCATTAAACGGTTAAGAGCGCCGGATAATCCTGTAGAACGAGTAGAACGAGTGGGAGGAGGAGTATCAAGTCCTTTTTGTGCGAGCAAACTCGCGTTGAAATCTCTAGTGCTGACAATTAACTTGAAAATATCATTGTATTCTGTCACTCCACTATTTATATATGCTCTGGGAATCGCTAAGTCTAATATCTTACTCGTTTTGCTTGGCAAAAGTGAGTCATCACTCGATTTTTTTGATAAACGGAGACTACTTGTCTCTGGGAAAAATGGTGGGATACTTATTGAATAATCACCTGCTAAGTCTACTATTTGAAAGTAAATATCTTGGTCACTGTGATTCGTTACAGTGATTTTTACCTTTGGCGGTGTTGGCTGATTATTGTTGAAACTGTATTCTCCACGTAAATCGGAAATTGCCTGTTTTGAGGAATACTCCTGACCATCAGAGATGACGATCGCTTCCAAATCCACATCTTCTGGTTGGATTTGACTGGTGGGTGGCGTTTTCAATTCTAAAACATTCGTCCAACGTGCAACGTGTTCTAAACGTTTGATGATTTGCACTGCACGTTGCAAAGTATATCCTTGGGTATCTGGTACGAGTGGAATCGGTGCGACTATTGACTTTCGATCGCTTGCTTGTTTAATCCAGTATTGACCTTGATGTGCTTCTAGCTCGTAATTGGCATCTTCAGATTGTTCTGCTTCTTTAATAAACAAAGATGGTTCACCCTCATTAACTGTTGTTAGAGATCTTCGAGCCAGTTCTATACCTTGAGCGTCCCCTACAAAATTCACTTTCAATTGAGGAACGGGTACGCTGATGACAACCGCCCTGTAAGGTGCTTCTGGATCTATTTCCGTAATACTATTGAATTCAATTTTGCTAACTTCTGTAAGTACTTCGGTAACTACAGCTTGACCAATGGAAAGGGAAATATCGCTCAACTGTTCTAGTGGGGTTTCTTGGGGGAAAATTGCTAATACAGTCTCTCCTTCCGTAACTGGACGAATTCCGTGTAAAGCACCTCCATTAATGACCCAATTACTGTAAACTTGCGTGTTATAGGTCAGGGTAAAGTAATTCAAACGATCGCCTACTGCACCTCCTAAGAAGGTTTGTCCTAAATCTTCTGCAAGTGCTTCTATCTGGGGTGATTGATCGTTGACTTTACTGAGGATCAAAGCGTTGATATCTTGCAATAAATCTGCATAGGATAAACTACCGTGAGTGCGTTGCAATGCTTGGGTGAAAAAGTAAGAAAAAGCACCGCGTCGTTTACCATCTTCACCTCTATGCTCTTTTGCTGTTTGATGGGAACGACAAGCCGCGATCGCAACATGTCTTGGTGGCTCGTAGTTCTCACTCAAACGCCGTTTCAGCCATTCCTCAGTAAAAATAAACTCTTTTAAATCTCTGACTCGTCCATCTGCAGAGGTTTGACGTTCCACCACTTTTGGATCTCGCGTTGCTGTACCGGAGTGACAGCAATCCAGAACAATCAAGATATGTGGATTGTTCTTTGCCACCTGCTCAATGAGGTAGCTTAATTCCTTATCTGCTAAGTCTCGACCTTGTGTCGTCCGGCTATCATAACAAACTAAAGTTTCAATTTGACGATCTGAATCTTTAATCCGAAACGCCTCTGGTGCTGGTTCAAAGGAACCATGTCCTGCATAGTAAAATAAGACTACGTCTTCACTGGTTGCTTGGGACAAGTGTTTTTGAAAGCCATCTATGATCGCCTGACGTGTTGCCAATTCATTCGTCAGTTTCCAAGGAACCTCTGAGTTTTCAACTAATTCCCACTTTTTCTCAGTAGCAATTCGTTTCTGTAAATATTCTTCTATTGCTTCAATATCGTTAACACAACCACTTAAATTATTGACTCTGGATTCTGGGTGGTATTTATCAATACCAGCAAGTAGGGCGTAAATTTTTTGAGCCATAAATATTGACCTCGTAAAGCTGTTCGATTTTAGCTTCTTGATTCAGAATATCAATCCTTTCTATATAGGTGTCAGTAAAATTAACTTATGCATATGTTTAGGGAGCATCCCAATTTGGAAAAAACACGCTTGTGATTGAAATCACGCCTATACAGACCAAGTCCGCCTGCGCGGACTTCTATATTAAGTCCACGTAGGTGGACTTTGTTTGTATAGCAAGAGAATTCTATTCTTGCAGGCTTGTGCCAAATTGGGATGCTCCCGTTAGCCACGATATATATAACAAGAGGAAAGATAAAATTCTAATGAATATTTACTGCATTCTATCAATCGTCCGATATTGAATGGCTTCAGCAACATACTGAGGTTTTAAGTTCTCATCCCCTGCCAAATCTGCAATCGTCCGTGCTACTTTGAGAATACGATCGCTAGCTCTTGCCGATAAACCCAATTTTCTAATTGCCCCTTCCAATAAATTGCGGCTGCTATCATCTAAATTGCACCATTTTTGAAGATGGCGGCTCTGCATTTGTGCATTGCAAGATAAATGATCTTCATTTTTGAATCTATGATACGCAAGATCTCGTGCCTGTTGCACCCTGTCTCTCACAATTTCAGAGGATTCTCCTGTTGGTTGTTGGGTAATCTCTTCTGGTTTTAAACGGTTTACGGCAACTTGCAAATCAATTCTATCCATTAAAGGACCGGAAAGCTTAGCCCAGTATTGCTCTCTCTGTCTGGGCGTACAGGTACAGTTTTGAATAATATCTCCGTAATATCCGCAAGGGCATGGATTTGTACTGCCAACGAGTGTAAACTGAGCGGGAAACATGACTGATTGTCTGGCACGGGAAATTGTGACATAGCCATCTTCTAGAGGTTGACGCAGAAATTCCAAGACATCTCTTTTAAATTCTGTTAACTCATCCAGAAAAAGGATGCCCTTATGTGCTAGAGAAATTTCTCCAGGACGCGGGAAACCACCACCACCTACCAAAGAAGGACCAGAAGCAGAATGGTGAGGACTGCGGAAGGGGCGATCGCGAATCAACGAGCCGCGATTTTTTAACAAACCTGCGACGGAATAAATGCGAGTCACCTCCAGGGCTTCCTTCAATTGCATTGCTGGTAGAATTCCAGGCAAACGACGTGCTAACATGGTCTTACCGCTACCTGGGGGACCTACAAACACTAAATTATGTCCACCCGCAGCAGCAATTTCCAACGCACGGCGGGCATGAGCTTGCCCTTTCACATCTTTCAAATCTGCTTGTCCTGACGTTTCATGCAATACCTCTACAGAATTATCTAACTGCACCGCTTTGTGTCGCCTGGGATTGTTTAAAAAATGAATCACCTCAGACAAATTTTTAAAGCCGTAAACTGGCAATCCTTCAACTAAAGCAGCTTCTTGTGCATTATCAGCAGGAACAACTAAACCTGCAATTCCCAGTTTTTGAGCAGCCGATGCGATCGGCAAAACACCAGCAACCGAAAGCAAGCTGCCATCCAAAGACAACTCGCCTAAAAAAAGGTAGTCACCCAATAACTCAGCACTCACTTGTTGGGAAGCAGCTAAAATTCCTACGCTCATTGGCAAATCAAAACACGGACCTTCCTTTCGTAAATCCGCAGGTGTAAGATTAATCACAATTTTTCGTATGGGAAAAGCAAAACCAGCATTCTTGAGAGTTGCCTTAACCCTTTCTTTCGCTTCTTGAATGGCGGGATCTGGCAGCCCCAAAACGACAATTCCCGGCAACCCTCCTGACACATCCACTTCAACGCCCACTTTAACGGCGTCGATGCCGACAATTGACGCGCTCCAGACTCTAGCTAGCATGAATCCAAATGTTTATTTAAGAATATTAAACCTATAGAATCTGTAACAGATAAACAGGTAAATTGGCATGAGTGAAACTACAGAGGCGATCGTTCTCCAAGAGTGAACTCAAACTGTATCCGGGTCAAACCTCTCTCCATGCTTTGGCAGAGGCAAAACGACTTAGGTGTTTGGCAAGGATTCCTAATACCCCAGAGTCTATAAAAACTATCATGATTGTGAATATAACTTCTGACCGGGAAGCCTTAAAGCATCAATTCTTTGCTTGAATTCCTCAAATAATTCTTCTCGCTCCTTGGATTCTTCTTCAGACATATTTTGATGGCGTTCTATACGTTTAGCTAAAAGAGCGATCGCTTTTTGATTTTTCCGTAACTGCTCGTCTTTATCCCAAGATGAATATGTGTCAGTAATTTTTCTGTCGATATCTAATTGCAAAATTTGCTTCAAAGCACTAGCATCTGATGGTTCTAAATAAATGGGGCTAGAATACCCCTCTAAAATGAGGTCATAACCCTGGTTATTGGTATTAGTTGGAATTAGTGCAACAAAACGAACTATATTCAAAATTTTACCGCTTGGGAGTTCTACTGGGTTATTCATGCACGCAAAATATTATCGACTTCTGCTTACTAGTTTACCAAAATGACGGGATCTGGCAGCCCCAAAACGACAATTCCCGATAACCCTCCTGACACATCCACTTCAATCGCACTTCATTAGGTGACGGTGACAAGAAGTCAGGACTTACGCAAAAATTGCTAGAAACCTTGATTTATCGAACCGCCAAGACGCCAAGAATTCGTAGAGCGTGCGTAAGTCCTAGAAGTAATTCCTTGCCAGTCAGTGTATACTAACGAAATGAGTTCACCTGCTTCTATGGTGATATTGCCACCATCAGCAGTATTAAAAGCTTCAGAAGTAATTTCACTATTGTTACGGAATATAATTGAATTTGCTACATTTAAAGTAATATTACCACCTTTTCCCTGAGTATAAGTTGCTGACCCAATCCGCGAGTAATTGCTTATATTTATTTCAGATGCATTAATTTCTAAATCTCCAGCATTTCCAGACCCACCGCTGTCTGCTGCAATTAAAGCTCCATTCAGCAGTTCAATTCCACCTTGTAACCTTGAAACTGAAAAACTCCTCAACGGGATTGAGAGCATATCTGGTTGAGTGCATCTCACTTTTCGGAAATGTCAGATCTGATATTTCCTTGAAGTATATGAACCCTTCTACTTTCTAGTAGATTTGCTTTTTAAGTTTTATTCACTTACTTTCCCTACCGCCTAATGCAGCATAATCAACTTTCATCACGATACGCTTTACTACGATGACTAACTTTGACAATATTTACTAATAAAATATTGTCTTGTATCTGATAAATAACTCGATAATCTCCTACTCGAATACGATACAAATCATTCTCTAACTTTTTAACCCCGTTTGGGCGAGGTTCTATTGCTAATTCATCAATATGGGTTTGTATGCGTTCTTGAAGGTCTAATGAGAGAGAGTTTTTTGAACTGTTTTAATGCACCTTTTGAAAATATAACTTGATAATTCACGCCACGTCCTTTTTCAGATCTCTTTTAATTTCTGCCCACGGTATACCACCATTCATTTTGAGGTCTTCTAATTCAGCACGAGCGTCTCTAATGTCTTCTTCATCCTCTTCATCATCAATTTTCTTTAATAATGCGAGAATTTCATCTAAAGTACTGTCGTAAGCGCTATGCAACAGTACGTTGATATCCTTAATTATCTCTTCTCTATCACGTTTTGTTTTCATTTTTACACCTCGTTTAATTACTACAATGATTATACAATATAGAACGACTGTGAATGTGTAATGCAGAAGTTCTTGAATTACAGGCTAACCTTGCCCAATTGCTCTGTCGAGTGTTGTCCAACAGAAGAAGTGATAATTTCTCAAGCAGGCGCTCCTATTGACCGTATATTACTGCGCGAGCGCTTTGCTACAGAATAATCCAAAACAAATTGCATTAAAATCTTCACCCCTCTTCTATCATTGAGTGGATTAACGTTTTATCCAACGCAACTTCTCGTTGCAGTTGTTGCATAGAAGTAATAGCATTACTTATTGATTCTTTAGTTGTGGGCTTTCCCCAAGCGTTATAACGTGCTTGGGGTTCTTTTGATACTGCAACTTCTGCATCAGGTAACGGTTGCACAACCACCACCACTTCAACAAAAGTATCTTTTAAATCAGTGGGCGTTTGGATTTGCAATATACCATCTTCCCCAATATGCGCTCGTAACTTCATCGTTTCCATGTCCGCCTCCAGCACAATATCCTTAACAATTATCATTATAGGTTGCTACAAATTACTCGATAATTTCCTCCAGCAAACGCGATCGCACTACCAAGTGCTAACGACACGAAAAGTTTGATATTCATAGATTTGGTGTCATGAAATGCTACAAACTTATTAGCAGACTTTAGATTGAACTAAAAGTAATTAACCGCACCCTGTAGCTGATGGACGCTGATGAGTTTATAGATGCTTTAGGCGCTCGCCCTCTTTCATCACCGAAAATAAGGAAGGAGGAAGAAGAAAGGCCGAAGTTGGAAAGAATTTTCCGTCTGCTCTTTCTCTCTTCTTCCTTCCTAAGGTAGAAGCCCCTCAATTTATTGATGGAAAAGTAAGATTTTGTTCTTGCCATTTCAAATCCCCTCAATTTATTGATGGGGATACAACTTCGGTCTTCCCTCTTCCTTCTTACGAGCGTTAATTTCGTCAAAGAAAATTTGAAATCCTGTTTTCACGTTAGTCCGCGTAGGCGGACTTTGTTTGTGTAGCCGCGAATTCTATTCGCCTCAATGTACATGCAATAAACGTGACGAAACCTAGTACGATTGACAAGAATCTTTTCATTATGTCCTCCAAAATATGGACTGGTCACCGTTGCCGTTACTGGAAATTTTCTTCTGAGTGTAGAAAACCTCTGAATTTATGCTTTTGACCTCTGAAACATTTAATTTAAGAGGCTGCACTAAAAACTCTCTTGTAGCAAGCACCTGAATCATAATAATTTATAATGACAATCTGTATAACTCCGCAAAACTCCGATTGACCAAGTAAACTGAGTATACCGATGATAAGAGGAAGGGCGGATGTTCCCACGCGACTTTCTGGCGCAAATGGCTCGTAACTATGAACTATCCAAAGAGCAGGAGGAAGTTTTTCTGCTTCGCTATGGGGAGGAACTGAATTATCACGACATTGCTAAGAAGTTAAACACTTCTGAGGGAGCCTGCTTGAAACGAATGGGACAGGTGTACAACAAGTTTAAAGTCAGTGGTAGCAGTCGGGGTAAGGAGAACCGACTCCGAATTTTTCTCACTGAGCAATTACAAGGTGTAACACAACCGTCTGTAGAATCAACTGCTTTTACAGAAACTCCTCAAGAACCGTATGTTATGACTGTAGTTCCTCCAGAAATTGCAATCGCTCTTACGCAAAGTGGAACCGCTTCACCGCCCATCTACGAAAACTTACCCAAGCGAGAATGTACTCGTTTTATTGGTCGCCGTCAAGAATTAGCTCGCTTGTTAGAGCTGCTTTCCTTCGAGCATCCGGCTCATTTGATTAGTGTTGATGGTGTTGGGGGTGTCGGAAAGACAACACTCGTCTTGGAAACTGCTCATCTTTGCCTCCAAGCTAGTATACCTGGTTCAGTCGTGCTAACCTTTGAAGGAATGACCGTACCGACCTTTGAGGCAATTATTTTTACATCAGCTAAGCAGCAGTATCTGAAAGCTTTGCAGATTTTACCTCGCCTCAAACGCGAACGCAATCTACGAGATATTTACCGAACGATCGCTCATACCCTAGAACGTCCTGAAATTAGCTACAGATCGCCGGACGATCAGCTTGACTTGATTCGAGATAGCTTGAAGCAGCAGCGAACTTTGCTGATTGTGGATAATTTGGAAACTATCGAAGATAAACAGGAATTATTAAGTTTTGTGTACGACTTACCCCGTACAGTTAAAGTTATCCTGACGACTCGGGAACAAGCTCTGTTTGTCCCAATTCGGTTGGAATCTCTACCCGAAGAAGATGGGCTGAGCTTAATCCATCATCAAGCAAAAGAAAAAGGGGTAGAGCTACACCCTCCAGCAGATCGAGTCCTTTACCAAAACACCCACGGTATCCCAGCAGCAATAGTTTATACTGTTGGTCAGCTAGCAGCAGGGTATCCGCTGGATGCTGTACTGACAAAATTAAAAAGCGCGACAGGTGATGTGGCTCGCTTCTGTTTCAAGACTTCTGTGGAGCGTTTGCGAGGACAACCGCCCCACCGAATACTCATGACACTATCGCTTTTTGCTAGAGCCGTTGAGAGAGAAACCATTAGCGCAATTGCTATGGAAGATTCGATGAATACGGGTGATGGATTAGCTCAACTCCAACAACTTTCGCTAGTCCGCCAGCAGGATGCACGTTATAGCTTACACCCTCTGACTCGCGAGTATGCAGCAGCCGAACTCACAGCGCATCCTGAATTTGAACAGTTAGTGCGATCGCAGTGGGTGAAGTGGTATTTAAAATTCTCGCAGGAATACGGTAGTATCGATGAAAAAAAATGGTATTCCGAATACAGCTTCCTAGATCTGGAATGGGAGAATCTTCTGGATGTGATGAAATGGTGCAGGGAAAAGAGAAAATATGACGACCTCCTCAGTTTTTGGAGACAAATCAAAGGATACACTCACGTGCGTGGGTATTGGGATGAACGCTTGGTGTGGACGGATTGGTTGCTAGGAGCTGCTCAAGAACGGGGCGATCGCTCAACACTGGTAGAGGTTTTGTATGATAAAGGTTGGACACTTACCCTCACAAGACAGCCTGAATATCTGGAAGAAGCCAGCGTACTTTTGCTTACTTATCACAGCGACAAGGAAATTTGAAACAAGCTCGATACTGGGCGCAAGAAGCAGCTCTTCGTTTTGAGAGTTTAAAAATGATACCGGAAGCAAGGGAAATGAGAACTTTCATCCAGAATACGAGGGGTGAGTGATATCATGTCCGCTTACATACCCTGAATAAAGCTCACGCAAAGGCGCTAAGGCGCTAAGAAATTAAGAGACTTTTCCGCATGGTTATGCTACCGGATATGGTATAGTTTACTTGTTTGATGCGTGAATTTTGGGTTTATTGCACGGGTAAATCCAGAAGTTTGCACCGTCAAGGAACTATTAGTTCTTAAGCATGGTTGGTTACAGGTCTGCACAAGCACTTGCTTGCTGTAGTCTATCCTTACATAGGATAATACTTTGAGATGTTTGGATTTCCTTAATTAAGAGTACGCCAAAATGTTCTGCAAACAATGTTTTGGTGTCATAAAATGCCTTTTCTAAGGATAATTGGTTTGTTTCACTCCTAGAATTTAAGTTGGGATTGTGATGCACAAAGTAACCAAATAACCGCTCACAATCACAAGCATATTTGCGAGTGTCCAAAATGTGGTGATGCCAAACAATATCGATTTCGTAGGTTGGGACAAGTGCGCTATTGGGATAGAGGTAGATTAAATGCAGAAACATTTTGTAACGAGCGATCGCCGATTCTATTTGTTCGCGACTCCATCCTCGACCGTTTTCAGGATACATCAATCTTTGGGCGATTGGTTCCAAGTCTAAAGATTCTAGATTTTCTTGGAAAGTCTTGTTTTTAACCGAAGTAGCAGCTGTCAAATTGAAACTCATAATTTATAGTTTTACTCCAGTCGTTGTCTCAATCATCAGAGCAGCGATCGCAGCTAATCCTGTATTAAAATCAGGAATTAGCAGGAGAATCATCAAACCAAATAGTCCAGAGTGACCATCATCCAATGGCTTGAGAAAGGGAAAAAATTCCTTAAAGATATGAAAACCATCAAGGGGTGGAATCGGTAGGAGATTAAACAAAAACAACATGAGATTTATTTGGGCTGCCAAATAGAGGAATTGAACACTAAAAATTCCTGTAGCATCAGCAACAAAAAACAAGTTAATTAGCGTAATACACAAAATACCTAATGCCAAATTCATCATTGGTCCTGCTGCTGATACCAAAATGTTGCCGAGCTTTGCTGAGCGAAATTTAGATGAGTTAACAGGCATTTGTCCCCAAGCTATTCCAGCAACACAAAGGAAAATAATCGATTCCCAGCCCATATGAACTAAGGGATTGAGAGTTAGATGACCAGTTTTTCGTGGAGTATCATCTCCCTGGCTTAAAGCAGCCAAGCCATGAGCAAGTTCATGCAGCGTAACGGAGATGATGACGATCGCAACAATCCGAAGGTACTCAATTGACTTTCCAGTCGTCAACATTTGAACAAGCATAGGTTTTAGCTCAGAGCAAAATTATATGTAATTCAACGCCATTATTTACTTCTAGTTATTCAGAACAAGATTAGACGGATATAGTTTACTTACCCCGCTCGTTAGATAAATGAGAGGAAGTTTTGTTGTGAGAAGGTGGTTGTTGATGGGTTAAGCGACTATGCCAAAAGTAAATCTGAAATACAGCAACCGCCAGTGCTGCGATCGTTACTAGTATTTGTGATTTCCGATTAAGTGGTCGCCAAATGTTTCGAGAATGCTTATGCTGAATCTTAGACATAAAAAGACTCCTATTACAATGACTGGGGGAATTTTTGTAGTGTTCTACTGAAAGTCAGGTTAAGTAAAGCAAATGAAACTCAAGTTTCCTGGCATCATGCAAATATCAAACCTATCGAAATTGGTTTGCAAACCCAGTGGCAAGTCTGCGATTCAAACGACTCCAATGGTACTTACATTAATGGAGTACGATTACAGGATGCCAGATTTTGCACTCAAGCGATCGCCGTTACTTTCCCCTTCAAACTGAAGAAATCCTAAACTGGATTGAGAGCGTGTCTAGTTGGAGGCATTTCACTTTTTAGGAATATAAACTCTGATGTTTCCTTGAAGTATATGAACCCTTCTACTTTCTAGTAGATTTACTTTTTAAGTTTTATTCACTTATGCCAATTCTTTATGAGGATATATATAATTAGCATATTTATTTTTCTGAGTCCTTGTGTCAAGCGTGAGACGCATTTCCCGATACGGCAGTATAGCCGTAATCGCTCGCTTATCAGAATAGATTTAAGCAAAGGGTGGACAAAATATTTGTCATTACCGAATCGGATATCGGGCAGCCTTATGGTTTGAACCGAAAAAAAGCCTAAGCGTTTCCCCGACTATGACCGCTGCCTGCAAAACGCCCCCACCAATACAAAAGGAGATGGGCCGGATACCAGCAGGGCGGATTATACCTGGTGCCTGATTGCGATTGACTGGGGCTGGAGCGTGGAGGAAACCGCCGCCCAGCTCCTCAAAGAGCGCACCGACGACAGAAACGTCACCGCAATACCCAAAGATACGCGGACATAACCGCCCGCAGTGCGGCAAACGCCGTAGAGCGCAACCGCTTGCGGGGAAGATAATGTTACACTTCCAAACCTGCGTTACATATGAAGCATAGGGTCTTGTTTGCCTCCAAGCACCCGCACAATTAAAATGCCTTCTTCCTCTGGCTGATAATAGATGGCGTGGGAGCGGTATTCGTAACGCTGTAATCCTGGCGCAATAAAGCTATAGTTGCTCCCCCAGCTTTGATATTCTGCCAATAACGCAAAACAATCATGCATCCCTGAAACATACTCTTGCGCGATGCGTAAGCCAAAGTTCAGAATGGAATATTCGTAAATATTCTCAATATCACGCTCCGCTTTATTCGTGAGTTGATAGGTTGCCATTGTGCTTAAGCCTGTCTTCTACCCGTTTCATAATATCTTTTACCGTAGAGGTACTGACACCACTGTCTAACCCTTCCTGAATAAGGGCAAACAAATCCTGTTCCGCCTGTCGCCTATCCTGATCGCGGCGAATTAAATCACGAAAATACTCACTATCATTGCCATAGCGTCCGCTCGCAATTTGCGCCTTCACCCATTCCTCCATTACATCAGGGATAGTAATGGTTTTACGCATCATAGACATTACCGTTACTCCTTTGGCTTGACCATAATATGCTTATAGTGTGATTATTATCATACCATAAGCCAAACCATAAAGAAAGCGAAATGCTTGCAAAACGCCCCAGCAAAGCAACAGTGCCATAAATCGCAAACATCTATACCAAACAGTTACTTCCCTAAAAACCGTTTTACGGCTAAGCATTACCCCTCTAGATATTTCTCCGTTCCTGGCGGAATTTGCTTTCCCAGCAAGCCGCTTTACGAGAAATACTCTGGAGTATGTATGCAACCCTTTGATTCTGAAGCCGTAGAAAACGTGTATTCTATCGTTTTAACAGAAGATGAAATCCCTGAAATTGTGGAAGGGGAAATAGAAGGAGCGATATTCACAGGCACTCAGGAAAAGTGCCAAGCTGAAATCTTAATGTCCCTGCTGGACTAAGCAAGCAGGAGAAACACGGGGGGTTAACGGTTATGCCCCCGTGTTTCTCTTTTTTTTGTAGTTAATCAATTAATTTATTTGTTGTTTTAGAGTCGTAAACTGTTACTCTAGTCTGTTTCTTTCGCCAAGCTCAATGTGATGGTGGAACCCTGTAAAAATTTTTTAAAAGCTTCATAAGTTTCTATAGGAAGATTACCGCTGAATTCATCAAACACATAAACTGTATTATTTTGGCAAAATACGGATTCTCTTGCAAGATTTTTATCTAAAATAACTTGCAATACTGAATGTTCTGTAAATATATATTCTCTTTTATTGATATTATTTTCTTGGATTATGAGAATATTCATTTTTATATCTAGGAAGATTTTCTTACATTTCAGAATATCATAATACGTAAAATATCCGCCACAAGGAACAAGCAATCTCACATCTTTGCGGTTGCTTCGTCGTTCCTTCTTGCGGCGGATAAATCATGTATTATATAAAGATTCTCATCCGGATGAAGTACAAGTTCATCTGCGTACATCCGCGTTCATCTGCGGTTCCTTAACTCTTTAATGTATTGCACTCAATTGAAAGTTTCTTGCTCAACAGATTGTCCTTGGCATAGAATGAGCACGTGCAGTTCGCTCCCGATCCAGCATTGATGATTGCGATCGCTTCCAATACTATCAATACCTGAGTCTGCAAATGTGGGAAATCTTCTAAAAATTCGGCTAAGCCTGCTTCACCTTCAAGATAATCAAAAAAAGTTTGTAATGGAACTCGCGTTCCAACAAAGACTGGAGTTCCACTCATAATCTCAAGATCGGAGTGAATAATTTGTCGGTCACGTAAATGCGATTGAATATCCATCTTACAGCTATTCACATTCTTCGTAGCATTCGGCTTGTCGTTTCATTGTAGCTTAACGTTGAAGTCGTTTGAGGTTTTCCATGACTTACTCGTACTGAGCCATTTTCCCCCGCTCTATTAGGAAGTTCTACAAAAGGTTTTGAGATTAGAACTTACCCTAAAAGAGCTAAGTTTCAGTATAACCGCCTTTAGTCCTACCTCTTAGGCTTAGCCATGACCAATTTGCGAAAGATTATCTTGAAGAATTATTAAATTCTTACGGGCATGTTAGCCCATCTCGTCCTGTTACTGGAGAAGTACAAGAAATAGATGTTTTGTTTTTTCCTTCAATCAAACAAAATCCTAATCTAAAAGTTTTGGGATTACTTGGAAGATTTGCAGAATACCCCGCTATCTTTGAACCTTTTCGGAACGCAGCATCTGAAGATGAAATCGGAGATTGCATTTTTAAATTGTGGCAGATAAAGGCTGAACTACGACGAGAGGCTAAACGAGATAACACTTCTCGTCAGGAGTCAGATCTACCAAAATTGTGGGTACTCACTCCAACTGCGTCTTCAAAAATATTATCTAGCTTTGGTGCTACTCAAAAAAAAGGTTGGTTACCTGGGGTACATTTTACCGTCAATGCTTTACGAACAGCAATTGTTGCGATTCATCAACTTCCTGATACCTCAGAAACTTTATGGCTAAGGATTCTTGGACGAGGAAGCATACAAGAAAAAGCAATATTAGAATTACAATCACTATCAGCAGAGCATCCGTTCCGTCAAGCTACGCTAGAATTAGTTTACAATTTGCAGAAGAATTTAAGAGTTAGTCAACCTTTGGAAGCAGATGATAGGGAGTTAATTATGCGGTTAGAACCACTTTATCAACAAGATCGAGAGCTTGCTAAGCTTGAAGAAAGACGACAAATTCTTGAAAATATGCTTGAAGTTCGCTTTGGCTCACTAGATAGCGAACTGATAACTCTCGTATCAGCAATATCAGCTTTACCAGCAAAGGAATTTACCCCCTTACTTATGCAACTCTCTAGAGAAGAATTAATAGCAAGATTTGGTACTCAATCTTCATAAATTCTTGGAGAATATAGATGAAAAACGGATATTTGTTAACCAATCGTTGTTTCGTTTCATTGTAGCTTAACGTTGAAGCCGTTTGAGGTTTTCCATGACTTGCTGGTACTGAGCCGTTTTCCCCTGCTCCATTAACAGTTGTGCAGCTTTTTGCAAGTCCTCAATCGCTCCAGTTCTATCTCCAGAAGCAGCGCGAAGAATAGCTCTGTTATTATAAGCATCGGCAAAACCAGGATTGACTTTAATAGCTTGATTGTAATCCTCAAGAGCTTTGACTTTATCTCCCGTGTCAGCAAGAATATTTCCTCTAGAGTTGTAAGCAAGAGCATATTTACGGTCGATTTGCAACGCCTTATTGTAATCCGTGATCGCAGCCTGTTGATTGCCAATTCTAGAGTAAGCAACACCCCGATTATAGTATAGACTGGCATCGCCAGCACCACGTTGTGAGGCTTGAGTCCAATCTTCCACCGCTCCTTGGTAATTTCCTTGCTTAATGCGAGCAACAGCCCGATTGTTGTAGGCGATCGCTGCATCAGGTTTTTTCTGAATCGCTGCAGTGTAATCTTCTAGCGCTCCCTGATAGTCTCCCTGTTGAAAGCGGATATTGCCTTGGTTAAAGTAAGCTAAAAAAGCTTCGCTCTTCTCAGGATTGCGTCGTACTGCTTGGGTGTAAGCTTCAAGTGCTCCCCTAGAGTCTCCCTGCTCGTCACGAACAGACCCCAGTGCGTAGTAGTCTCTAGCATTGCTAGGATTTTTGATTTGTGCTGGCTTCTCCTCTGTAGGACGATTATCTACCGTCAAACTTGAGCCACTCAGTCCCACTTGAGACTTCTGAGCCATAAACATATTAATCGGAATAGCTGCATTCCATCCTGATTTTATCGATACCGTAGTTCCATCGCGACTTTCAAGCTCACCATCCTTACCGCCCTGACCGTGAATACCAACAACTCTCCCCTCGCTATCAAATACAGGACCACCACTCATGCCCCTTTGCGTTACAGCATTATAGCGCAAGGAGTAGCCCTGGGGACGACTATCGGGACGACTTGTCACAAAACCTGGTGAAAACTCCGATTCTCTTTGAGCACCCGAACGTCCATCAGAGGCGGGATAGCCAAAAACGTAAATTTGTGAACCTGTCACTGCTTGCTCGGAATCACCAATGGTAGCAACTGGGTAAGCGCGATCGCTCTCAAAAGTAATGACTGCTAAATCTGCGTCACTGTTATTTTTCTGTAAACGTTGCGCCCGCTTTAAAGGATATTCTTTTCCCGTACTCGTGCGAATAGTGTAAGTCACATCATCTCGGCAAATAACGGGATTCCGATCTGGAATTGCATCGCAGACTACATGATTAGCAGTTAAAACAGTGTAAGTATTACCTTGTTTGGCAATAATAACTCCCGTTCCACCTGTAGAACCTTGGTTGTTGTTAATTTGCACTGCTGTCCGTTCAGCAATTTGGTTAATTTCTGGAGCACTTTTGGCAAAGACAACACTAGGTTGGCCGATCGCAATTGCTGCAACTACTCCCGTACCTGCCAAAAATTTGGGAAGGTTGTTAAATCTATAAGAATTTAAACTCATCACATACTCCTTTTAAATCTTGCGTTTGTAATTTCTTGTAGGGGCGCAATGCCTTGCGCCCCTACATACGTCCAAACCTTTGCTGAAAATTGGTAATAGGGATTGCCCAACTCAGGGCTTCCATTTGTAGGAATTGCTGCTCGGATGGCATCATGCCATTGGTAAAGATGAATGCCTCAATACCACCCAGAGGATATTTCGATTTGCCATTAATGCCAATCAGTTCGCCATTGCGATTCAAAAGAGGACCACCACTCATTCCTTGTACGACATCATTGGTGTAGCCGAGTTGATATCCTCCTTGTAGCGATCGCTCTGCATATTCCTGGTGTAACCTTAGGAGTTAGATTGTTTCCACTTCCCGAACCAACTCTAGGAAGGGTTTGCGCTTCTGTTTTCAAGACAAACGAGTTTGATAGAACAAAAGACATCAGCAAAAATTGAGTGAAAAACTTAAGTTTCATTGCGAACTCCTCGATTAAAATTGAATCAGTTACCTATATTTCAGAGCAATCTATAAACCCGTCTCAGGGGTGGGTTGCGGATTTGAGTTTGTATTTGTGTTGACAAGATTTGGCGACTGGGGTACCTGTTCTGGGCTAGGTTGTGGATTTGAATTGTTAGCGTTAAGCGGATTTGGTGACTCAGATATTGGTTCGAGTCTATCTTCAGCGCGAATGTATGCATAATTTCCTACACTCAGCCCCTTGACAGGCTTGGCACAGTATTCTTTACCATCAATTAGGATTGATACCACCGAACCATTACAAGAAGTCCTTTTCAATCCCCAATTTTGAAGCAGAGCTAGATTGGGATCGGCGTTAAGTCTTGCTATTTCAAGCTCAACATCAAGTCTTTTTCTTTCAAGAGCGAGTTTTTTTCTTTCAACGTTAGCACTAACCACATTACTTATGAGATTGCTAGCTGTACCTGCGATACTAGTAGTAACATTAGCTCTGTTCTTACCTTCTTCAATTCTGCGTTGTGTATTTTGTCCGTATCTAAAATCTTCACTTTGTAGCCGTGCTGTATACTTGTCACGGTTGCTTTGTATCTCAGCGATCGCTACTTCTTTGTTAGCATTAATCTGTGCAATCGATATCTGACTGTGAGCTTCAAGTAATTTGTCACAGTTTTTTGAGTAATATTCGCTCATTCTATGTTCATTATAAGAACCCGAACTTCTTTCATAGCTGTGGCTGCCTTTGCCGCTAAGATTTGTTATTGACACTCCTCCTCTAGTTGCCTGCTTTTTAGTTGATTCCTCCCGAGCAATATCTCGCAGTCTCTCATCTCGGATCTCCGAACAAAAAGCAAGGTTTTCCTGATTTAAATCTAGAGAATTAGGTGCAGAAATAAGTTTATTGTTATCTTCCACACCCCAAATGATAAAAGCATGACCTGTTGGTGAACCACCTCTGGCACAAAAAACTAGGTAGTACTGGTTCTCTATTGTATCAGAATATGTTCTTCGATCAATTTGCTTATCCACAGCGAGCACTGAAGCAACTGGATGAATCAAAAACGTAGTCAGGAATCCGGTCAGTCCTGCTATAATAAACTTGCGGCGACCTCGAAGCATGAAGAATGTTTTCATCAATTTCTCCCTAAATGCTTTTTATTAGGCATCAAAACTCCTCTGTTTTCTTATTAATTTGCTTTTATCAGTTTATTCACTAGCACAACTGTTGCTTCAACGCTCACATTGCTTTAGTGTACCCAGTTTGGGGAAAGCCACGTGTTACACTTTGAGCTTGACATTTTTAAAATTTGACTCGCTTTAATTCATGACCAATTTGCGAAAGATTATCTCGAAGAATTATTAAATTATTACGGGGATGTTAGCCCATCTCGTCCTGTTACTGGAGAAGTATAAGAAACAGATGTTTTGTTTTTTCCTTCAATCAAACAAATTGCTAAGCTTGAAGAAAGACGACAAATTCTTGAAAATATGCTTGAAGTTCGCTTTGGCTCATTAGATAGCGAACTGATAACTCTCGTATCAGCAATATCAGCTTTACCAGTAAAAGAATTTACACTCTTACTTATACAACTATCTAGAGAGGAATTAATAGCAAGATTTAGTACTCAATCTTCATAAATTCTTGGAGATGTCTAGAGTTTATTGACTCACTACGTGCCAAAAAGTCCCTGAAAGTTCACGACTATTGGCTAGACCCACTTTGCAGTGTTCTGTTATACCATCTAACCATGTAAGATTCTCAGAACCATCACCATTACAGAAAAACTGGAAACCACTACCTCTTGGAATCATAATCCATCTAGTACCTGACAACTTATCATCTGTAACCAAGTTAACAAAACCATTTCCTGTTTTACCGTTTAAGTACCTGAAATTACCTCCATTAGTACCCAAACATCGGATGGAAACAGAATTTGTTGAATCTACTTGGCAGAGTGCAGAGGATTTATATTGTTACCTTTTTTACTTTCAACCCCCTCTGCCATCTGCCATCAGTCCTCTGCCTTTCTTCTGGTAAATCGCTATAGAATCGATATCATATCAATTTTGAAAGAATTTCTTGGTACATAATTGTCTGGATCGTTTTCCCAAAATCATGTGACCACGATACTGCTAGCTCTGCCATAACTTGATTTGTTGTAGTGAGAGTGACACCATGACTCGACATTCTCCGCAAAGCAGTTTCATCGGCAAGCGTCGTCGGCGATCCACCTGCGTCAACTACAACTTGAACTTCGTACCCATCTTCAACGGCACTGATTGCTGGATATACGATGCAAACGTCATTGGTTAACCCTGCCATAATCAACTTCTTCTTACCCGTCTCCTCAACCGCTTGTTTGTATTCTTCATATTCCCAACAATCCACGATACCAGGACGTTTGACTCTCTGCGCGTATTCCTCCGGCGCAATGGTTTGTAAATCTTCAAGCAATAAACCTTGAAACTCGGTTTCCATACTGCTAGTTAAAACAAGTGGCATACCTGTTTCCTTCGCAGTACGGAATATTGATGAGAGAACATTATAAAATCTCTAGCAGAAGAACTAGTCAATTGCCATGAGTGAAACCACAGAGACAATTTTCAGCAAAATCATTAGGCGGGAAATTCCAGCCAATATAGTTTATGAAGATGAATTGGCGCTTGCCTTCAAAGATATTAGCCCCCAAGCCCCCGTTCATATTATCATCATTCCTAAAAAACCAATACCCAAATTATCTGATGCGGGTTCTGAAGATGCTGTCCTTCTAGGACATCTATTATTAACTGCTAAACGTGTTGCTGAAGAAGCTGGGCTTACTAATGGATACCGTGTTGTTATAAATACGGATGCTGATGGCGGTCAAACCGTTTACCACCTACATTTACATATCCTAGGTGGACGACAGTTGACATGGCCTCCCGGTTAATTAAGCCTATGACTACAACTAGATCCCCGACTTCTCAAAGAAGTCGGGGATCTGAGCCTTTCAATTCTTACAAATCACATAGGATTGCTATAGTATAGTAAAAAATTGGAGATAAAACTACGGTTTACGCACGCCCCCTAGCACGATTAATTGAGCAATTGCAACGCTTACCCGGAGTGGGTCCAAAAACTGCCCAACGGTTAGCATTGCATATCATAAAAAGACCAGAGGCAGAAGTTGAAGCTTTGGCACATGCTCTCATAGAAGCAAAAAAGCAGGTGGGCTTGTGTTCTGTTTGCTTTCATCTATCTTCTGAACCTGTTTGTGAAATCTGTCGCAACGCAAACCGCGATAATACCACTATCTGTGTCGTGGCTGACTCTCGCGATGTGATTGCCTTAGAAAAAACCCGTGAGTACAAAGGTAAGTATCATGTTTTGGGTGGAGTCATTTCCCCAATCGATGGCATTGGTCCGGAACAGTTGACTATCCAACCTTTAGTGCGACGGGTGAGCCAGCAAAAACCTCATGAGGTCATTTTAGCTATCAGTCCTAGTGTCGAAGGTGAGACAACGACATTGTATATCGGTCATCTCATAAAACCATTTACTAAAGTTACGCGAATTGCTTTTGGGTTACCTGTGGGTGGAGATTTGGAATACGCTGACGAGGTAACTTTGGCAAGAGCCTTGGAAGGACGCCGAGAGTTAGATTAGTTATTTGTTATTAGTCATTTGTCATTTGGAAGCCAGAGGTTGAGTTTGTTAATTGAACTTTATTTTCTGGGTTTAGGTATCTGGCTTTACCAAGACCCTGGGTTATCTCACAGATTCAAGAACCTGTTGAGCAGCACGTTGACCGCTGCGGATAGCACCCTCCATATAACCGCGATACTCTACAGGAGCAGTATGCTCTCCTGCAAAGAAAATGTGACCTGCTCTTTGCATCAGGTGTGGGTTAAAGCGATCTAAATCACCGGGTCTAAAGTAGCAGTAAGCACCTTTTGACCATTCATCGGCACTCCAATCATAGGAACGAGATGTCACAATTTCAGGTGCTTCAGGATACACAGTACGTACAGTAGCGATCGCACGGTCAACAGCGTTTTCAGATAACTCTACACTTCGACTACCTCCACTGAAACAGGAAAGAATTCTTTCTGTCCCCATTTGTGCAAAGCTAGGTTCCCACACAACTTGATATTCAGCATCCAGCAATGTTATCCCAAAGTTAGGTTTAGACCAAAAGCGATACGGATATTGCAGGAGTGTCTTCACCAAACTACCGTAGGGCAAATGAAAAATGGCGTCTTGCTGAGAGTCTGTAAATGGAGCAACTATTGGGATATGACGCAGTACACTCCAAGGAATCGCTACTATAACAGTACTCGCTTTCGCCTCAACTAAACCGTTTGCTGTCTCAATACTGACACTCACGAGATTATTCTCTGTCTGTTGAATGCGACGCACGGGAGTCCTTGTATGCACTCGCTCGCCCAAAACTTTAGCTAAAGCATCAACTAAGCGCGAACTCCCCCCACGAAGGCGCATATTGCTACCACTGCCACCAAGCGTGTTAAAGTAGGCAAAAAATCCAACACCAATCAACTCTGGGTCAGTGGCAAAAAGCGATCGCGCCGATAAACGAGCAATCCATTTGGCAAAGGGCGGTTGTTGGTTTGTCTCCAACCACTCATCAAGAGTTTGCTGTGGATCGTGTTGCTTTTCAATTAGAAGTTGAAGCTTTTCAAATAAATTTTCTAAAGCAGTTTGTTTTTCTGCACTAAAAGACTCCCGATTTCTGAGCATTCCATCAACATACCAGTACAAGTCATCGGGAAATTGGCAGGCTGGATCGAGTTTGATCTCGAACTCTGTAGCATAATTTATTAAAGCAGTATGGTTATCATCGACAAACTCAGCACCTAAATCACCATACTGTCCGGCATTAAGTTGTACTGTGTGGACTCGACCCCCCAGACGCTCTCGTGCTTCAAAAACTTGAACTTCCTGACCAGCACGTACCAACTCATAGGCTGCACTCAGCCCTGCTAAACCTGCACCAACGACAATGGTTTGAAGTACCATGCTTAAACCCTGTGACGTTTTTTGACGAGAAAGCGATCGCGAACGGCTGATAATGATATTTTTAATGGTAGCAGGAGCTTGGAACTCGCGATCGGGAAATCTTTCTAACGTCCTTAATCCCTAATCGTCAACCACTAATTCATTCGTTTAGCATATTGATAAAAAAGGCACAACCTTCCGTTAGTCAGAGGAAAGAGTATTGTGAGATTTCTAAGATCGGTCTAGAACATTAAAAATATAAACAAAGCATGAGAGAAACTGACCGCTTAGCAAGTGGTGGCTTACGATCGATAGGAGGGCAAGTGCAACACGACGAATTTAGCTGTCAAGGTAAGATGCGAGTGAAAACCTAAGACCCATTAATTCGGACAAAGGAGCGTAACACCATGCGATTTAAAGACAGAACACAAGCAGGTCAATTTTTGGCGAAAGAATTGGCCGCTTATGCTAACCGTCCAGATACCTTGGTGTTAGGGATTCCGCGTGGAGGTGTACCTGTCGCTTTTGAAATAGCCAAAACCTTAAACACTCCCCTAGATATTTTTGTAGTACGCAAACTGGGTGTACCAGACCAAAGAGAACTGGCAATGGGAGCAATCGCTTCTGGTGGGGTACGGGTCTTAAATGAAGATATTGTGCGATCGCTACACATATCCGAAGTAGAAATAGACCAAGTCACAGAAAAAGAACAGCAAGAACTAGAGCGACGCGAACACCTTTATCGAGGCGATCGTCCTTTTCCACAACTGCACGAACAGACTGTGATCTTGGTGGATGATGGTTTAGCGACAGGTGCTACAATGCGTGCATCTGTTGTAGCATTGCAAAAATACAAGCCTGCCAAAACAGTTATTGCTGTACCTGTATCCGCCCTTGAAACTCGCGACGAGTTTGCAGCCAAAGTAGATGAAATAATCTGTGGATTAACTCCAAGCCCCTTCTACAGTGTTGGTTTGTGGTACGAGGATTTTCCGCAAACAACGGATGAAGAAGTTCGTAACCTCTTAGATCGGGCTGCAAACAGAGAATTGCTAATGGCTAATGGCTAATAGATGAGAAATAATAACTAAAATATGAAAGTAGCACCAGAGATTACTTATCGCAATGTCGATAAAACAAATGCTCTTGACAATTTAGTCAACGAAAAAGTTGGCAAGTTGGAGCAGGTTTGCAGTTACATTAGTAGCTGCCATATCGCAATTGAAAAGATTCACGATCGCCCTCGTAGTGGTTCTCCTTTCCGAGTGCGAATCGATATGACCGTACCACCCGGTCATGAACTTGTGGCAGAAAGTAATCCCACAGATGACAACCAATACGCGCCTGTAGAGGCGGTAATTCGAGATGCTTTTAAAGCGGCTGTCACTCAGTTGAAAAAACTCAACGAACGGCAGCAAGAGAGTGATAAATCTCAAACTCACACAGATGCGGAGGAAACAACAGCACTTGTGACCAAATTATTTCGTGAGGATGGGTACGGCTTTATTAGAGCCTTAGATGGTCAAGAAATTTACTTCCATCGCAACAGTGTTCTCAATGATGACTTTGACCGTATAGAAATAGGTACGGGTGTTCGTTTCTCTATGGTTATGGGTGAAGAGGGGCCCCAAGCCTCTACAATGCAGATTGTGGACAAGCCTGGAGCGAATGCTGGCAAGTCAGATCAAGCCCTAATTGAGCCGCCATTAGGCTATTAACGCAATTTGTGTATTCAACTTAACAGTCGATGGCGTAATGTTCAATGGCTGAGACTCAAAAACAAGGACAACCAACAGAAAATACGTAGGTAGGGTTGAGGAACGAAACCCAACATTTATAGGCATTTGTTGAGTTTCTCCACCGTGAGTCCAACCCACAAAAATTCTGATCCGAGTAGTCCTGAACGTCGATGGAGTAATGTTTAATGGCTGAGACTCAAAAACAAGGACAACCAACAGATCGAAAACCAGATGAGTGGCAGCAAGACCTAAAATCCCAGCCAATGCCTGGTAAAAATTTCGGTATTCAGGGAGCTTCAACTGGAGAATCTCCCCTCAACGCCTACGAGATAAAGGAGTTGTATATTCAACTCAAAGGTTTTTCCAGCGACGAAATGAAACAGATTACCGTGCTACCAACAGGCACACCTTTAGAACATGGAACTAAATATGTTGACTTAATGAACTCCGAGCGCAAGGAATTTACTGCGGGGGAAGATATGAAAGCCGGACCAAATAATCGCTATGTGGCTAAGAAAGATATAGACCGCATACTCTGGAGCAAATTAATTGACGCAAATAACCAGTGACCAGTGACACTTGCATACTCTGGAGCAAATTAATTGATGCAAACAACTTTCCAAAGTAGGAAGAAACTAATGAGTCATTAGATTAGTAGCGAGCGGTCACATTAATTCTGATGGGAGAAGTTAGTTTAGATCCCCGACTTTTTATAAGAAGTCGGGGTCTGGCAACTCCTCAAAATCAACGCGGTCAAGTACTACTCCCTTTCCGGTATAAGATTACCTATCTTCTTTTTCTTCTTCCTTCGTGATCTTTGCGTCTTTGCGGTTCATCTAATTAAGTAATTTTCAAACGGGATAGGAGTAGTTTAAAGTCCAGTTCCTTGGAAATTTCTAAAGCTGCTTTACAGATCCCAAGAATCATTTTGTAAAACCACGCGGTAACCATCAGGATCTTCAAATGTCGCTCCGTTCCTATCCCAGTATGGGTTATAGGATTTTACAGGTTCATATCCATTGATCTTCATTCTCTCAATCGCTTGCTGCCATTCTTGTCGATCTTGAAAGTAAAAAACAATTAAATTATCTTCAGTAGGAGCACGACCAACAGAGTGTCCGTGATGATGGGTAAACTCAAAGTGATATGCTGCCCCTGGGATTCCAAGCATGACACCATCGAATTCATCATGGTTTTTAAAGGAGTATAGAATTTCTAATCCCAAACCATCTGTATAAAATTTCAGTACTAGTTCAAGGTTATCGGTTGGGCGAGCAACACGCAAAGTTTTTCCTTGCATCATAAAAAACCTCTTGCATCGTAAGGATTGGACGCAGATTAGTTAAGAAGTTTTGCTTAGCTTTAAGCTGATAATTAATGGTGTACCAAAAATATCTACCTGCTCGCAATAGTCAGCATTCTCAAGCTCTTCAAAGTCAATGTTTTTAGCAAGCACTTCATTCTTAACTAATTCAAGATGTACTTTCAGCGCCTCTAAAACCACTCCAGATGTTTTGATCCCCAAGTCAATTTTCGCGGAAACTTCAAGCTTTGCCTGTTTTCGTGCATTTTGCAGCAGGCGGATGGTATCTCGAATCAGTCCTTCTTGAATTAATTCTGGTGTAAGTTGAGTGTTGATTGCTGCTAAATAACCATATTCTTCAAGCGCTACATAATTGGCTGGACTTTGAGCTTGAATGAGAAATGCTTCAGGTTCAAAGTGATAAAGTTTTCCATCCAGTTCAATAACAGTCTCCTTCCCTTCACGGATGTTATGGACAATTTTGCGGTTGTCAAAGGTTTCGAGCACTTTCTTAAACGCAGGTAGCAAATGACCAAGCCGCTTGCCCAAAAGTGGCAAATTCGGTTTCACGATATAATCTACAAAATCTGCTGTTACGTCTAAGTATGTCACTGATTTGACATTGAGTTCTTCTTTTAGCAAGTCTTCTAAATTCTTCAACCCTGCAAGCTCTGCCTCGCTTTGAACTCGTACCAGAAGTTCAGGTAGAGGTTGACGTGTTTTGACTCCTGCTGTGGCACGGGCAGCTCGTCCTAGCTCGACAATTCGCATAAGTGTATTCATGTCACGCATTAGGGAATCGTCAATTAAGGTAGCATCCCACTGAGGCCAGCTTGCTAAATGTACGGACTCTGCTTCGTCTGGTAAGATACTCAGCACTAAATTTTGATAAATGTGTTCGCTGATAAAGGGTGCCATAGGAGCCATTAACTTAGCGACGATCGCGAGGGTGTCATAGAGGGTTTTATACGCCGAGAGTTTATCGCGTTCGCTCTTAGCGCAAGCTGTACCCAGCTTATCGCTAGTCGATTTCCAAAATCGGCGACGGTTGCGACGAACATACCAGTTTGAGAGATCGTTCACTACAAAGTCGCGGATTATCCGACTGGCAGTTGTTGGATCGTAAGCGTCGAGTTTATCTGTAACATCCCGCACGAGTGCATTAGTTTTAGATACTAACCAGCGATCGATAGCAGGACGTTCTGTCACCGGAATCGCGCAAGTCAAATCGGGTTGATCGAGATTGGCATAGAGAACTAAGAAACTGTAGGTGTTCCAAAGCGTCATAAAGAAGTCGCGCAACGTGTCCTCAACCAATGCTTGGGAAAAGCGTTTGGTACTGTCGCTTGGGCTTGAGCTATAAAGATACCACCGGAGTGCGTCTGCTCCTTGAACGTTTAATACAGTCCAAGGATCGACCACATTGCCCTTCGACTTAGACATTTTCTCGCCCTTCTCATCAACAATGTGTCCCAGCACGATCACGTTTTTAAAGGCAGGGCAATCCTGTTTGATGCCGGACAAAACACCTGCTTGTCGGTCTGGACTACCAGTATCTGTAAGCAATGTTGCCAGAGCGTGTAAACTGTAAAACCAGCCGCGAGTCTGGTCAATTGCTTCACAAATATAGTCTGCAGGAAAATTCTCTTGCAGGATGTTTTGATTTTCAAAGGGGTAATGCCACTGTGCGTAGGGCATTGCACCTGACTCAAACCAAACATCGACAGTATAGGGAACGCGTTTGAAGCACTTGCCGTTCTTCTCAAAAGTGATGTCGTCAATGTAAGGACGATGCAAATCTAACCCAGACAAATCCCGCCCTGTTAGATCTTCAAGTTCTTTCAAGCTTCCAATACAGAGAGATTCGCTTTCATCTTCACTCACCCAGATGGGCAAAGGCGCACCCCAATACCGTTCGCGAGAAACCGCCCAGTCAACGTTGTTTCTCAACCAATCCCCAAATCGACCATCTCGGATATATTCTGGATGCCATGCAATTTTTTCATTGTTCTCAATGAGCTTGTCTTTGACTGCTGTCGTGCGAATATACCAGCTTTTTTTAGCGTAGTTGATGAGTGGTGTTCCATCCCGGTAATTGAAAGGATAAGTATGTCGGATGGTGGTTTTGCGGTAGAGTAAGCCCTTTTCTAACAAATCTCTAGCAATTTGCTCATCTGCATCTTTAAAAAATGTTCCCGTATAAGGACTTTCACCTACGGGCGCATCAAGCAATTTCACATCGGGGTACACTTTACCCAGCAGATCTACAGAGAAGAGCATGGGGAGGTTGTGCTTGCGTCCAAGATCGAGGTCGCCGTATGCAGTGGCAACATGGAGGACTCCTGTTCCATCGTCAATGGTCACTTGTTCATCTAAAATCACGCGGAAACCTTGAGAGAGGTTTTCCCCTTCTGGAACACGACCGCGTAAGATCGGGCTGTATTGTAGGTTAACGAGTTCCTTGCCTGAGAAAGTTTTTAGCGTTTGGTAATTATTTTCACCAAAGACATCATTGGCGCGATCGCAAGCCAGAATGTAGAGGTCTTTTTGGTCTGGATTGCGTTCGCTCTTAGCGCAAGCTGTACCCAGCTTATCGCTCTTAGCGCAAGCCGTACCCGGCTTATCGCTAGTTGCTGCTTCAAACAAACCATAGGTAGCATCACCTCTGACTGCAAGGGCAACATTTGCAGCCAGCGTCCACGGAGTTGTCGTCCAAGCCAAGATATAGACGGGGCGTTCTCCAGATTCAACAATGTTACTTTCTATAAGTTGAGTCAGATGTGCTGGAAATTTGGGATATACGGAGGGGTCTTCCACATTCTCTTGATATCCTTGCGCCACCTCATGGTCTGAGAGGCTGGTGTTGTTGCGCGGACAGTGCCAAGTTGCGCGATAATCTTCAAAGAGAAGACCTCGTTCCCACAGGGATTTCATCAACCACCAGCAAGATTCAATGTAGCTGTTTTCATAGGTGATGTAAGCATTGTCTAAGTCCAGCCAGTAGCCAATGCGATCGCTCATGGCATTCCAATCCTGGATGTACTCAAAAACTGATTGCTTGCAGAGTTGATTGAAATTAGCGATCCCAAACGCTTCGATGTCCGACTTTTTGGTAAAGCCTAACTTCTTTTCAACACCAAGCTCGACAGGTAAACCATGGGTATCCCATCCTCCTTTACGTTGGACTTTATACCCTTGCATAGTTTTATAGCGGGGGACTAAGTCCTTATAAGCACGGGAGATGACATGATGCACTCCAGGCTTACCATTGGCAGTTGGAGGACCTTCATAAAAGACAAAATTCCCCTTTGGAGAATTTTCATTGACTGACTTCCGAAATATGTTGCGCGTTTTCCAAAAGTCAAGAATTTCTCGCTCCAGATCTGGGAAGCAAACTGATTGTTGAACTTCTTTAAACATATTTAACCGCACTCACTCTTCACTTGACAAACTAAACGTTTGACATTTGTATCCCTTTCAATGAGGTAAAACAACAGAAATACCTCATTTCTCTACATTGGGACGCTTAGGTGAGCGCGGTACCACCCAACTTTCCCAGAATCTCGCAATTCTGGACTTTATCGCTACTCCCTGACGGGAAGAGCGCTCTGCTGTAACGTGCAGAACACGGCTCTATCTACTCAAAGCTTCCACTAAGGGAGACTAAAACTGATGTTTCAAGCTTCCTGTGGAAATGCTTTTTTCGGAGAGCAGCTCGGGGAGGATTTTCATTTCTACCGTGTGTTCAGGCTCGCACCATCCCTGACTCGCTCAGCACCGACTTAGAAATTACTCGTTCCCTTCATTGCTTTTAGTTATAGCTTTTACATGATAGCATAACAACGCCAATTTGGGCATGACCTGCTCACCAGAGATCTTGCCGCAATAGACATTTTACTGTTTTCGTTGCAGGTTGACCAACTCATTCAACTCATCAAGCAGTTCTTCCGCCTCTGTATCCCCTGTATCTGCTTGTTGCAGCAAGTAGCTTAAAATTCTATTCATCAACGCGTTTGAAACTTCCATTATTCATGCCTTCCACAAAAAAATGACCTTCTCTACTTGAAATGTATTAACGATTTTTCTTATTTGCAGGTTAACGCGATCGCTTAGATGAATTCTCTACCAAAAGACTAATCAACACAGTCAGTTTACTCATCTGAAGATAGAAATGTCTCAAAGCTTCTTAAGAGTATGGCATACAAAGATGATTGTGATTATTTTGATAAAATTCCCTCCGTCATCTTTTAATCTTCTACACAATTCCACATTTAGCTTCAATTGGTATTTAAAGAAAATCTCTCTTCAAGAAGAATGAATTAGCAGTATTTACCGCTCTTCTGGTAGAGAATAAGTCAGAGCGATCGAACTAGACTTATATGCAGAAGCCGTTAGCGTGCAATCGTTTTAATATCGTGGTTGATTCAGTTGAGTATTAAATAGTATTGCTTTCATAACGAGGTCTGAAATTATGACAACGACATACGAAATTCAATTGATGAATGAAGAAGAGGGAATTAATAAAACAGTAAATGTTCCTGAAGATGAATACATTCTTGAAACTGCTGAAAACGCAGGGATGGAGTGGCCCTCTTCCTGTCGTCAAGCAGTTTGTTCGACTTGCACTGGGAAGTTGGTTGAGGGTTCAGTTGACCAGTCAGAATAGTCTTATTTAGATGAAGCTCAGATTGCTGAAGGCTATGTGCTAATTTGCAGTCCAGTACCCACTTGATTGTAGAGCAAAGTACCATTGCCAACGGGAACAGAGTGGGTCTTAACTGTGCAGCTTGAGGCAGCACTGACTGTATTCTCGAAACGATTGCCTCCAAATATTGTGTAATGTGTTTTAAACTACTTGTTCAAGTGGTATAGCATGATTCTGATTAGGATTCGTAGACTTGAAGCAAAAAGTGACTAAACTCAGAATTGTCAAAGCGGCGAATTCCACGGAACAACTTGTTGGGAGCCGCTTGCCAATCGACAATCAGATTCATGACTCTGTAGCTTTCAATTTTGAAGGGACAACTAATAGAGCCTCCAGGCAAGTGAAATATCTGGTGATTGCCACCCAAGCTTTCCAAGAGTTGCCATCCAATTTCCTCTGAAGCTGATGTTACGAGATCGGGGGTTATCTTTTTGACAGTTCCTTGCCAAACGTCGTCAGGTTGAATCACACTAGGGGCTGGAAGCGCTTCTGAAAAACTGTCTAATTGCTCAGAGATCGCTGTCATGTGCTGCAACTCACCGCTTTGTTTGTAAACAGCAGTGAGGCTCGTTCTCCTGTTTTCATGCGTGAAACCTGTTTCAAAGAAGAATTGAGCATCCGCATCTGTGAACTTTATAGATCCCCAGGAAAAGCTGTTGTCGAGAAACAAGACGGCAAAGTGATGCCCCATAAAGGAGAGTTCAGTGCTGGGTTTGACATAAGCAAAGGTATGGAGATCGGTCTTTCCATCAGGAGAAGTAGAGCGATTTTGTTGAACGATCTGGCTACCATCTTCACTGAGGTAGAAGGAGCGAACACATTTGAAGGAATTAATTGAGTGTCCTTCTGGTGAATATTTAGTCCAGATACCATGCCAGTCGCCTAAATGGTATTGACAAAACCTATCCCAGTTTTGGAGTTGGTTCTCCCTTTCAGCAACATTATCGATGGAGTGAGGTGCCATTGTCCTAAGTCTCCTCGCTTGCAAGCTCTAGAATATATTGTTTCGCATTCGGTCTTGATGTCCATATCTATCCTCCAACTGTTTTGCTGACCGTTCCCACTCCTCAAATCAGGTGTTGTAAATGCGTAAGTCAGCTTTTGCGACTCATTGAGGCGGATTCCAGTTTCTAGACCCATACCAAACGTTGACTAACTCACCCATCAAATCGACGTTGAGTTGTTATTCAAAACCAAAAATCATGATGCCCGCGTAGTCATTATCCTTGAGCCTCCGATCGCTGCAACACTGCCATATCCTCTTCATCCAGTTCAACAGGTATGCCACTGCGGATCAGTTCAGCAAAATCCTCGTTGGGAACCATAATGCTAAGCGTATAGAGGCGACCCGTCCCCTTGTTTTCAATCGCATGAATTCCAGTTGGCGGCACCATAACGCTATCTCCAGCGCGAATATCTACGGCTTTGCCGTCACACATTGCTACGCCCTCTCCTTTGAGGACAAAAAACATTTCCGCCGCCATTTGATGCCGATTGGGTGGCGTTTTCCCACCGACATCAAAAATTTCAACACAATACGTCAAAGAAGTACTCGTACTCATCGGATCGAACACGAGCGCTAACCGATTCGTAGACTCCGGGCTAATACGATACGCCTGATAATCATTTGGCGACTTGAACACCGGAATCACACACTTTTTTTTATTTGTAGCCGCGTTCATTTGTATTCCTCCATTTGAGAATGGCTGCAAAAACTACTTGAGGACAAACCATCCTCATCATTTTTATGTAGGTGTAAGTCAAATCAAATTATGCACTTAATTAAATAGAAAATAGATATCTTAATCCTAACTAACAGTTACTTTCAATTCTCGATAATTTAGATATTCAATTAGAGGACTTCACTCACATACATCATCAAATGCCTATACCATAATGATTCCAGAGAATTGAGCATAGTAATTGGCTAGGACATTTAGTTTTCTGTGCGTCAACAATACATCTATTTGCTGTTTTGGAAAAAATGTTGGGTCAGAAAGACAATAGCGCGGAGCGCGACTCGTGCGCTCGCTAACCACTTTCTGGATGATTTCAAGAATTAATTTAGTAAATAGGTATTGAAGAACCAAAATTACTCAAGGAAAAATTAAGTTGTTTCAACCTTTGAGTAATTGTGCTGAATAATGTTTTGAATTTGGTGTGGCGTTTGAATCTGGAAATTATGAAAATAGGTTTCTAATTTCTCTCGTACTTGTTGAATATTTAAGCCAATTGGCAGATGATGTAAAAGTTTAAGTCTAACTAGATGAATAATATATTCTGCTAATTTAAAATTTGGAGAATAGGCAGGAGTATGAATAAACTCTACAGTAATTTGGTCATGAATCTTTAAATTTATTAGATGCAATTGGAGTTGATTTTTCATTTTTTGTTTATGGGTAGAATTATTATCCAAAATGACACTGAGTTTTTTGACTCCTTGTTTAACACAGTCGTTAGTAAGTAAAGCACATTTAATAGATACATCCTCTGTTTTGGATTTTTCTGTTAATTCTAAGTATTCTTCACCTGTTACAGCATCTACTGCAATCATTCCGTTTAGTTTATTTCTACGTCCTTTTTCATTACTCGGTACCTGAGGACGTTCACCGACGAAAAACGAGTGATAACATGCAATATATGCAGCATAGCTAGCATATTCAAATTCTCCGGTTTCCACACCTCTTTGATAAGCATCAACTAGAATTGGTATCGTCTCCCTAAAATGTACCTTCCAGTACATGATGTTGATACCAAATACCGCCTGTGCTTCAGCATTCCCTTTTTTGGTATTCAATTGTTCTGCCAAGCCCAGAGCCAATTTGCCAAATTTATAGCCAAGTTCAATATCTTGAACAATTCCACATAGAACAACTCCGTAGGAAGCATAACTGTGCGGTGTCCAGGTATCATTGCCGTAATTGATCGATAAATTTACAGTTTCTAAATTAAATTCAGAGCCAACACAAGCGGCTAAGCAAAGAATTTGCCGGATTTCTTCTGGCAGTTTCTTCAGCTTGAGTAGCAGCAACTCTACCACATTATCAGCAATATCTTGGGCTTCAATCTGGGCTATGTCCCACTGCCAGCATAAGTGTTCCCCATCAAAAGAAAACAGATTTTCGCTATGGAGCATTCGCAAAAATTCATTGACAAAGAAGGGATTACCCTCGGTTTTACGTAAGACTAATTGGGTGAGGGAACGAACGGTGTCAATCTTGCAATGTAGCGTCTCGGCAATCAATTGGCTCAACGGTTCGGGTGTTAAGGGTGCTAAAATAAGCTCCTGAAGCACTGCTCCTTGTTTTCTGAGTTTCTCCACCGTCAATGCCAATGGATGCGTGAGAGTTACTTCATTATCTCGGTAGGCTCCCATCAAAAATAGATATTGGGTTTGCTCGTCGAGTAATATTAACTCGATTAACTTCAGCGTTGCGGAGTCGATCCACTGTAAATCGTCTAAGAAGATGACCAGGGGATGTTCTTTTGAACAAAACACCCGCACAAAATTTTGAAAGACTGAATTGAAGCGATTTTGAGCTTGGGTTGCTCCAACAGAGGGTACGGGTGGCTGCTTGCCAATAATTAGCTCAACTTCTGGGATCGCATCAATGATGATTTGTCCGTTGCTTCCCAATGCCGTCAGCAGACGATTGCGCCACTTTTGCACTTGCTCGTCTGGTTCCCCTAGTAGTTGTTGTACCAATTTTTTTAGAGCATCGGCGATGGCGCTGTAGGGAATATTACGCCCAAATTGGTCAAACTTACCCCAAATAAAATAGCCGTGCTTTGCCGTGATGGGTTGATAAAGTTCTTGCACCAATGCTGATTTGCCCATTCCCGCGTCACCAGAAACCAACATCATTTCGACGTTGAATTGAGCATTTTCTCGCTCTCCCCTGGCGGCTACTCTGTCAAATGCCGCTAATAATGCGCCAATTTCTGTTTCTCGTCCGTACAGTTTTTGGGGAATTTGAAATTGCTGGGAAATATCTTGAAGACCTAATTGGATGCCATCGATTTGACCAATTTCTGCTAGTTGCTGGGCGCAGCGTTCTAAATCGGCTTTGATCCCCCAGGCACTCTGATAGCGCTCCTCGGCATTTTTCGCCATCAGTTTCAAAATGATCTCGGAAACAGGTTTGGGAATCTTTGAATTCAGTTCGTGCGGGGAAACGGGCGGTTTGGCAATCTGGCAATGAACTAGTTCTAGGATGTCGCTGGTGGGAAACGGCAACTGTCCGGTCAAAAGTTCGTAGAATGTTGCACCCAGCGAGTAAAAATCGCTGCGGTAGTCGAGCATCCGGTTCATCCGCCCAGTTTGCTCTGGAGATAAGTAGGCAAGGGTTCCTTCTAGAAGATGAAGACTTTTAAATGTTGGATTGGTGCCACTGAATCGAGTGGCAATCCCAAAATCAATCATTTTGACAACGCCAGTCTTTGGATTCAGGACGATGTTGCTAGGATTGAGTCTTTGCTGATTGCTGTTCGATGTATCTAAAGTGTAGTGAGTCGAAGTACCTGATTGCTTTCAGATTCTTACGATGATTTGTCAGATATCTGTGATGAAGTTTCGCAGCTAGTCGCGCCCTGCGACAATAATCTTTTCTGCTAGACCGACTGGATTAGAAAACATCACCTCATGACCACCCGGCATTTGCACCAACCGAAATAGTCCCAAGCGGCTAGACATCTTGGGATGCCAACCCCACTCGCCTTGGGGCAATGCGGTGTCTTCAGTACAGTAGAGGTAACTCTTGGGAATGGACAGCGAGTAAAACTGCTTCAGATCTAATTTGTCAATAAACGGTTGATACGGTTCAGGTGACAATTGTGTATAACTCAATTTCGCTAGGTCGAGGTCAGCATCGTTGAGGAATGTTTCTCGCCAAATCTCAAAAGGCATCGTTATCGTATTATCGTCCGATTCTCTCGCTAGCCTGTCGAATAACGCTTGAGAGTCGGGTGGGATGTTATCTCTGAGGCTCTCACCATCATTCAGGACAAAGGCATTCAAGAAGATTAGCCGTTGAATTCGAGTGCTAATTGCTTTAGCAACTTTCATAGTAATTGTGCCGCCGAAACTATGCCCTAGTAAAACAATATCGATTAAGTCTTTATCAACAATGTAATCGACAATCGACTGTGTACATTGAGCATGGTTGACGTTTTTATTCACGCCTTTACCATGACCCGCGATCGTGGGTGCAAAAGCCTGATGCCCTTTTGCTTCTAAATGTTGAATAACCGCGTTCCAAGCAGAGCCATCGTGCCATGAGCCGTGAACCAAGACAAAAGTTGACATAGAATTGCTCCTTGAGATGGGTATGAAAATCAAGTCCGTCTGTTCTTTGTTGAACTGAGCGTAGAGCGTCGTAAATGGATTGTCCCCTCACATCATTGCCAGATAGAAGCATTAAACCCAAAATTCAAACTCTGTGGCTATCCACTACACCACAGGGTGAACTGCTGTCATTACCAGTGGTTAACCAAATCTTGAATTTTAGATTCAGCTTCACTTAATCCTTGTTGTCGTGCCTCGTCTCCCAAATCCAGCCCATTTGCATGGATAAATTGGATGTCTGTCACTCCTATATATTGAAAAGCGTAACGCAAAGCAGGTTCTTGACAATCCCATCCTTCATAAAGCGAACCTGTCTCGTAAGTAACTCCTCGTGCGGTGATAAATAGCACCTTCTTGTCTGCAGCCAGCCCTTTAATAAATGTTTCTTCACCTTTTGCTTCACGTCTGCCGGAGAAGACTACTTTTGCACCCGCAGCACCGAATGCGATCGCGGTAGCTCGACCAATACCCGATGTTCCTCCCGTCACTAAAGCCACCTTATCTTTCAACATCATGATAATTACCTCTTGCTGTGAACGGTTATGTCACTTATAGCAAAAACTCAATAAGCAGCAATACTTGTAAGAGCCAGCAATAAGAAGCGCCTTAATATACAACCAGGATGAGTAACGTCCTGGTTGCAAAATGGCGGATTTGGGCATTGATGGTTGCTGGCTCCTACAATTAGAACCTATCTAAAAACCCGTCTGGGGTTTTGAATTTTAACAACTCTAGCGAGTTTTCAGACAGGCATTTAGTGGCGATCTCCAGCACGATCGATCAGTGCGTTTGAGGGCAAGCTCGGATTGAGTACCTTGCGCGCACTGTCAACTCCTACAACGGGCAGCGTACCCGGATCGAGCATGCCGAGTTGAACCAATACACTCGCCTGATCCCAATAGATGTGTTCATGGGCTAGCTTGCCATCACGGAACTGGACAATCGCTACCACTGCCACTTCAACTCGTTTCCCTGTCGGAGCAATGCCAGGTAGCATCCAGTCCATCTGGATGCTATGAGTGAACTTAACCAGCATTTCATCAACGAGTTGATTGGTCCCGATCGTGCGCGAGACCGGAGTCAGCTCCATGTCCGGCGGCATCCGTGGAATGAAGTACTTGGAATAAAACTCACGCAGTGCCGATTTCCCTACTCCCCCAGTCATTACCGGAATGTCGTTAACGTAAGCATCCTCAACCATCGTGGCGAGAGTGTCTTCGGTGTTGTGAGTGTCAAACTCAAGCCGCAGATGCTCATCCCAGAGTGCTTGTAAGGCTTCCTGAGCGGGTGTCAGGTTGGGGATTGCCTGTAAATTTGCTTGTTTGTCTACTGTTTGCTCTTTGGTCATGTTAATTCTCCTGGTTCTATGTATCTAAAGTGTGTTGTGTTCTAATGCTTGATTTCTTCCAGATTCTTATGGTTTTCTGAGTCCCTACTCTTCTGAAACTTTAATGATGAGTTTGCCCTGATTCGTACCGTCAAAGAGCTTGTTAATCGCACTGGGAGCATTTTCAAGACCATCGATCACATCGACACGATATTGAATCTTGCCTTGAGCGTACCACTCACCTAAATCTGCTAGAGCTTCCTGGGCGCGATCGAAATAGTCGAGAACAATAAATCCTTCGAGCTTTGCACGCTGAGTCACGATGTTAATAAAATTGTATGGACCTGGCACTGGCTCGGTAGCATTGTACTGAGAGATTAGACCACAAAGGACAATCCGCGCTCGGAGGTTGATGAGGCTTAAGACTGCATCGAGAATTTCACCGCCTACATTCTCGAAGTAAATATCGATCCCGTTCGGGCAATGCTGCTGCAAGCTTTCGAGGACAGATTCAGTTTTATAGTTTATAGCTGCATCGAAGCCAAGCTCGTCTTTAAGCCAGTGACATTTTTCTTCGCTACCCGCAATTCCAATGACGCGACACCCCTTGATTTTTCCGATTTGCCCCACGAGAGAGCCAACGGCTCCTGCTGCTCCAGAAACTACAAGCATTTCACCTGCTTTGGGCTTTCCTATATCTAAAAGACCGAAGTATGCCGTCATACCAATAAAGCCAAAAAGTCCCAAGTATGCTGTCAGTGGGACAAACGGGTCTTTTTGGAACTGATTTAGGTCAGTGCCGTCTGCGATCGCATAGTCCTGCCACCCCAGAAACCCCTGAACCAAAGTTCCCTCTGGAAAGTTGGTGTTGCGAGATTGCTCGACGATACCGATACCGAAACCCCGCATCACTTCACCAATGGCTACAGGTGGTAGGTAATTTTCTCCCTCGTTTAACCATCCTCGGTTTGTTGGATCGAGAGACAGATAAATGTTGCGAACGAGGATTTGTCCTTCTTCTAAAGAGGGTACAAGTTCCTGTTTCCATTCAAAATTCGATTCGGCGATCGCACCTACAGGTCGCGTAGCGAGACACCATTGCCGATTTACCTTTGTTGTCATTTAAAATTCCTCCTGCATTTCCATAATTGCTAAAACTCTGAACATGATGATTTTTCCTTTTAGCCCACTGTGACTCCACCATCGATCGCCAAAGGTTGTCCGGTAATATAGCTGGCAGCATCAGAACAGAGAAAAACCACCGCTTGAGCAATTTCTTCTACCTGACCGATGCGTCCCATTGGAACCATAGCTGTGAGATCATCAGCCGCGATACCCAGTTTGTCAATGCTACGATACATCATCTCAGTCGCAATAGGACCAGGATTGACGACATTAATCCGAATTCCCTGTTTGGCATAGTCAAGAGCAGCAGCGCGAGTCAGCCCCACCACCGCATGTTTGCTGGCAATGTAAGGAGATGCTCCTGGATATCCAATTAAACCAGCCACTGACGAAGTATTTACGATCGCACTTGCTCCTTGGTTCAGCATTTGTTGGATTTCATATTTCATGCACAAGAACAGCCCTCGCACATTAATCGACATTAGTGTGTCAAAATTCTCAATGGATTGTTCGTGAAGGGGTTTGCCAGAAGTATCGATCGCAGCATTGTTAAAGGCACAATCGAGTCTGCCATAAGTCGCGTTCGCGAAGCGCAAGCTGTACCCAGCTTATCGTTTTCTCTACCAAAGCTTGAACCTCTGCTTCACTGGATACATCCGATCGCACAAACAAGCACTCTGCTCCGCCAGAGCGAATTAGCGCCGCAGTTTCTTCACCTTCTGCTTCACGTCTGCCCATTCACATCTAACACTCGACCTGAAAGAAGCAGGGCTTCACCTTCTGGATCGATGCCAATGCGATCGCCCAACTTGCGCTGAGGGGCATTAGGTACGTAGAGAGGTCCTTGCAAATTGGCTTCTGTCACACTATCGTTGGAGTCTTGCAGCAATTCCACCAGCATCGAAATGCCCAGCAAATCAGTGAGTACCTGAATCTCCCCGTCTGGGATGACTTGCGTGTGTCGGCTGACGCGATTGAGGAAATCACGCCCCTGCTGCAACTCTGGCTCAGTCAAATTTACTTCGCGGACAAAAGCATGGAGATGCTTCACCAGACTTGTGTAAATTTCGTACAGGCGCGGATGAGTTTTACCGCCGTCTCCGTGGTCAATAACGGCTTGCGTGATATTGTCGATTGTAATGGTTTGCATAATTGAATTCTTTTTTCCAGTTGATGTGAATAGCAAATTGGTCACAAGAAGCGCGAACTGCTGGGATTTCTCAAGCAATCCTGTCTCCATTGAGAACCTTCGGTGTAGCCTCTCCGGTAATACAGTAAAATGCTGAACAACCCGTGTTGCAGGGGAGAGAGATGCTTCAAGGAACCATTTTTCCAGCCGATGCAGTAGAGATTGTATAAGCATCCCATTCGTTGAACATCCATAGCACAACTCCAATTATTGATTTCCAGACGTGTGTTGTCATTGAGCGATCGCAGAACTACTGCTCGATCGGATTTCAATGGTGTTTGCGAATTTGTTTCAGCGTCAGTAGAATGTTAAGTCAGAGTGTGTTTGAGAAGTTTATGGGTTACAAACTGCTCAAATGTTGTTGTTGTAATTGCTTCAGGTGTTCGTGCAGTCGCATAGATACCATCCGGATCGCCAAGGGCACGAAACAAATTTCCTAACTCTTGTTGGACATTCGGGGTTGCTCCGAGTAGTGCAAGTTGCTGTTGAACTGATTCAACCGTTACCTGCACATAGTCAATTGAACGATTCAGAACTTGCGAAAGAATGGCAGTGACTTCAGAGAGCGTTAGATTTTCTGGCCCCATGAGATTCCGAGTCCATTGTCCTGACCAGCAGTCATCAAGTAAATATTTTGCAGTTTCATCCCCAATGTCATCGGTACTGATCCAGGGAATATCATGATTGCTGGCATAGGGAAAATAAACGGCGCTGTCTTGCTGAATAAACTTGACTTGCTCTAGAAAATTCTCCATGAAATAGCCAGGACGCAGATGCAGCACATTCGAGCCAGTTTGGTTGAAGATCGATTCAACGTTTCCAACAAATGTGACTGTACCCAAATCTGGCCCTGCACCTGCACCGAGTCCAGAAATGTTGACCACTCTTTTAATCTTGTTTTCACGCACTGCGCTAGCTCCAGCCATTGCCGTTTGGATATACCAGTCGCGTAAGCTGGGTGCATTCAGTTTTGGTGGAGTTAGCCAAAACAAAGCCTCTGCATTTTGTGTTGCCTCGATTAATCCGCTTGTATCATCACTGCTGATTGGCTTTACTGTGGCACCTTGAGCCACTTGTGCAGCTAGCTTCTCTGGCTGTCGTGTCAGAAGAATAGTCTCGACTCCAGCCTGAACCACCTTTTCTGCGGTGCGTCGTCCAATATTGCCGGAGGCAGCAGCAATTACAATTTTCATGCTTTTTTGCATCCTCGCTTTACTCCGGGCTATCTGCATTGAAAGATTGACGCAAATTTTGTGTGCCACCCCATGCTTCAAGAGCGGCAACAGGATTCCAGTATTCGCGGTAGTGAATGATCTTGCCTTCCTTTGTTTCCAGCCGAATTACATAATCTTGTTGATAATGACGACCTGTAGAAACAATAACGGCTTCTCCATGAACCTCAGCAAATAAAACATTGGAATTTGACGTTGGATAAATTTGAACGTTGCTAAATACCAAGTCTTGCATCTGTGCTGGCACGTCTTTCATGTAGTTGTAAATAGCTTGTTTGCCTTCTAATCGTCCTGGTGTCGTGGAAGCATAGGGAAATTCAACGACTGCATCTTCAGCAAACAAATCTACCCAAGCTGGAATATCCTTGCCCACAAGTGCCAAATGAGCGGCAAAAGCTTCTGTCGTCTGTTGCTCTCGATCTAGTATTGGTTGCATTGGATTCTCCTTGTTCTATCTGTTTGGAGTATACTAATACCAATTCGTAATTCGCGTCAAATGACTTTGACTGGAAAAACCTACTTGTAAGGCAATGTCTGCAATCAGCGAAGCTTCAATCTTTTTCATTTTCTTCTCCTGAAATGATATCACTATTTGACACAATCACTCAGACTACACGCCCTAGAATTTGCCATTAGAGTTCTTCCATGTATCGCAAGGGGGTATTGTTTCAAAAACCTCCCAATGTTCAGCGATTTTATCGTTTGCAAGACGATATAGATCGTAAAAAGCAGCAGGTTTGTTCTTGAAAATGCCCTCACTAATGACCAGCACCATATTGCCCTCACCCAGTAGCAAATGCATACGCTGGTAAGCCGTTTCGCCGTCAGCTTGCCAAGCTTTCACCATCGCCTCGAAGGACTGCACACCGTCGCCATAATATGGGCTGTGTTGAACTAATGCACCATCCGCGAAATAGTTGGAGAGTGAGGAAAGTTCTCCGTCAATAAGAATCTTCTTGGTAAATTCGTAGACCAGAGCTTTGTTGCTTTGGGTGCGCTCCAAATCGAAAACCTCGGTTGCACCATCAGTCATCGAGCGTCCGCTCACATTCTTTTCAGTAGGAGTAGGGCAAAGATTATCCCAGTGTTCTACAATGCGGTCATCTTCCCAACGATGAATTTCAAAGCCGACCATCGAACCCCAATCACCGAGAATATAATCGGCATGAAGTACGCTGTAATCACCATCCTCGATCGCACGACAAACGGTTACTTTAGTACAATCGGCGGGCAGATCGTCCATAAACTGAAGAATCGGGCCAAGTCCATCTTCCAGACCGACGTTGTGCTGAATATACTTTCGTGAATCGAAGTATGAGATCGGAAACTTTTCTCGTGTTTCGAGGCTTTTCTGAATCATGGTACTACGAGCTTTTTTTGAGAGTTCCATTATCTGTTTTTTGTAAAAATCGAGGAGTAGGAGACTTAATGACTTGCAGCAACAATGGCTGCCATCAATTGCGCCTTGTTCCAGCGTCCGGTATAGCGAATTCTATTGATAAACAGGGCTGGAGCAATAGTTACTCCACTGCGTAATCCACTCTCGATATCTTCATTGATGCGATCGACATGCGTTTGTTTAGACAGATGTTGCAAAAATTGGGAAATATCCAGTCCGAGACGATCGGCATACTCGACAAGATAGCCGTTTCCCAACGCTGGTTGATGGTCGAACAAAGTATCGTGCATCTGCCAAAACTGACCTTGAGCGGCGGCGGCTTGTGCTGCTTGAGCCGCACGTTGAGCCTGAGCATGAATCTGGATCTGTGGAAAATGACGGAAGATGAAACATAAATAGTCCTCTCCAAAAGAAACATGAAGCTCTCGCTGGATGGCTTTAATCAGCCTGTAAACATCCGCACTTTTAGAACATTGATAGTCCCCATACATCACCAGCACCACGGCAGCACTTAGCACACCTTGAATACGATCTTGGGTTGAAGCTGGCACAAGTAAGGAACTGTGGCTACGATCGTCGCTCATCTTTCTACGTTTGTACAAGCAAACAGGAACCTTGCAATTAAGTTGCTCAGTCAATTTACTCCATCGCGATTTACATAAGTTCAATATATGCAATTAACTTTAACTTGTCGTCTACAATCAGTTAAATTTTTTACACTATAAATCGATGGAGCAACCGTTCTATCCCGAAATAGAAGGTTAGCTCTAACTCAAGTTAGAATCCGAATTCAATCGCAAGTACACCCTATAAACTGACAATGCCGCGTTTAATCGCAACAATCACAGCTTGGGTGCGTTCGCGAAGCGCAAGCTGTACCCAGCTTATCGCTCACATCTAACTTATTCAAAATCCGATTCACATGAGATTTAACAGTGCCTTCACCGATACTCAAAGCAGCCGCAATATCGGCATTACTCATCCCCTGCGCCATTGAACGGAGTACTGCCAGTTCTCTTTCACTCAGTTCTGGATTGCTAAGGCGCTGTACCAATTTTGCTCCCACATCAGGCGGAATATACTGCTGACCCCGATGAACGGTACGAATGGCACTCAGCAACTCGTCAGGTTCAGTTTCTTTCAACAGGTATCCTTTTGCACCTGCCTGCAATCCCCGATAAATATCTTCGTCACTATCATACGTTGTCAGTACAATAATCCGAGCAGATTTAGCGGTAGCGCGAATTGCACCAATGGCGGCAACTCCTTCAACTTCCGGCATTCGCAAATCCATCAGCGTTACATCTGGTTGGTGTTCTCGAAATAAGGCGATCGCCTGTTCACCATTTTCGGCTTGAGCAATCACCCTCATATCTGGGTCACGGCTAATAATCGTGGCTAATCCTTGCCGAAAAATGGCATGATCGTCCGCAATCAGAACCCGAATTGTCGTGGCTTGGCTCATCGTGTGACTCACTCCCGATTGACGGTGACAATAATCTCTGTTCCTCGCCCGGGTTGACTCCCAATCATCAGTTGTGCGCCGATGCGCTCTGCCCGTTCGCTCATGCCTAATAAGCCAAAACCCTCAGAGGATGGAACGCTCCCAACTCCAAAGCCCTGCCCATTGTCTTTCACGCGCAAGCAAAACCGATCACGATCGTATACTAGCTCCACCCGAATTTCGTCAGCGTTGGCGTGTCTGATAGCATTGGTTAATGCTTCCTGCCCAATCCGCAGTAGGTTACTCTCTACTTCAGTCGGTAGAGAATATACTGCACCCTCGATCTCATAATATAAAGTTGTATCAGTTGCGGCAGCTCTAGTTTGAGTCACGAGACGATGGAGAGCGCTCTGTAAACTGCCCTCCTCCAAAAGCTGAGGACGGAGCGCTATTACTGATCGCCGCGCTTCACTCAGTCCGGTTCTTGCCAATTCTTTGATCAGGTCGAGATGTGCCTGAGTTGCTTCTAAATCATCCGTTAGCACCTGGTTTGCAGCTCCTACCTGAGCCAGAATGCCTGTAAATGCTTGGGCGAGGGAATCGTGAATTTCGCGTGCCATGCGGTTGCGTTCTTCTAGAATTGAAGTGGCTTCTGCTTGCTTAAGAGCCGTAATATCTCGCGACAGCCAAATCACCTGCTCGTGGCGGATCGGGGCAATGCGAGTCGAAAACCAGGTTTCTCGTCCATTGAGAAACATACTGTACTCGACTGTGAGGATTTGTTGGGTTCTCAGCGCCTGCTGAATATAACTTAGCCATTCGTCGGCTTGTTCCTTACCGAGCTGATGCAGGGTTTTGCCAATCATCTCCTCGACGGGTTGACATTGCAGATGCGGTTCCACTGCGATGGCTTCAACGATTTGCCCTTCAGCAGTCAGTACAAACAGTGGATCGGGAATTGCCGCAATTAAAGTTCGTAGCTTTGTCTCTGAGGCTTTTAGGGCAGCTTCTGCTGATTTGCGTTCGTGTAGCGCAGCTTGCTGTTCGCTAATATCCGCAATCACTCCTTCCATGCATCCATCGGCTGTATTCAGACGGGAGGAGTAAAGTCCCCAAAACAGCGTACCATCCCGTTTTCGCAACTGCACTTCAAAGTTTCGCAGTTCATCATTCCACTTTAGCAATTCAACGGCTTTTTGGCGATCGCTGGAATTTACATAACAGTCTGTAGTCTGTTTCTTCCCAATCATTTCATCGGGTGAATCATAGCCAAATAGATCTGCAAGGCGTTGATTGGCATCGAGAATTAATCCATCCGAGAGGCGTGTGCGAAAGATGCCGACCTGTGAGTTTTCAAAAATATTGCGGAACTTGGCTTCACTACGCTGTAGGGCTGACTCGGCTTGTTTGCGCTGGGTGATGTCATTGCCAACCGATAAAATTTCCACTACCTGTCCCTGTTCATCCAAAATTGCTTGATTTGACCAGGCAACCCAAACTCGCCTGCCATCTCGACACAGGTTTTCATTCTCGGTTTGCAAATAAGATTGCAGGTAAGATTCAGGGTCGTGAAACAAGTTGTGGACGAATTGTTTGAGATCGCGCCCACAGCTATCGATTTCTGGAACGATCGTTTCGAGTAAGGTACGCCCTAAAATCTCATGTTCCTCATAGCCAAAAAATCTTAGCCCGTAATCATTCAAGTATTGAATCCGTCCTTGCATATCAGAGCGGATGATGATTGAATTCGCGGTTTGTATTAAATCGCGATAATTTGCTTCACTTTTCCGTAACGCTGCCGTTTGTTGGGCGACCTGTTGCTCTAAAGTCCGGTTGTAATCGGCTAGCAGTTTCTCGGTTTGTTTGCGCTCGGTAATATCTTGAAAAGCGACGATCGCATAAATGATATTACCCTGTTCGTCATAGACTGGCGTTCCCCACGCCTCAACTGGAATTGTGACATTATTTTGGCGAATTTCCATATCGTCATTTCGAGTGCGCTCACCCCTCAAAGCCCGAACCGCTGGCAATCTCTCTGTGGGATAGAGTTGCTCCCCTCCTGCGGCATAGAACTGATAAGCCTCTGTAATTTGCTCTGGTGCTAGGGAAGGATCGATTTCTTTCCCGATGAGCTGATTGCCACATTGATTGGCATAGTAAGGGCGACCCTCTGCATCTATGATCGCAATTCCCACCGGAATTGCTTCGAGAAACTGAGTCAACTTGCTTTCGTTCGCCCGCAGCTTGGAGTAAAGTCTGGCATTTTCGATCGCGATTGCTGCCTGGGTTGATAAGAGATTCAAGACCTGCATTCGCTCTAGTGTAAATGCTCCAACTGCTAGTTGATTTTCCAGATACAACACGCCAACCAGCTTCGCTTGACTGAGCAATGGCAAACAGAAAATAGATTTGGTTTGGTGCTGTTGAATGTATGGTTCGTGAATAAAATTTCCTTCACGAGTCGCATTATTTAAAATGACAGATTCATGAGTGCGGATAACATAATTAATAATTGTTTTAGGTAAGCGATTTGCTATTGGGAGCGATTGCAGCACTTTTGTAGCACAAACATTTTCACCATCATCCAGTTCAAAAGAAGCCTCGATTGCCCATTCTTCTGCGTTTTCCAGAATTAGATATCCGGTTTGTGCGCCAGCATTTTGAATTAAAACCTGCATTAAGGAACGAAGCAACTGCTCTAGTTCAATTTCACGAGAAATCGCCTGGGATGCTTTCATCACCGCCGCAAGATCTAAAGCGATATCCGAGCGATCAGAAGAATTTCTAGCAGTAGTATGAGTTGAGGTGGAAGCTACCCTAGACGACTGAGCAAAAAATTGCCCATAGCGAGTTTCTAAATCTTTGACCTTTGCCGTTGCGCCCCAGCGTTCGTAGCAGTAGTGGGCTTCTTTCATGTAAGTTTGAGCAAACTTTTCCCGACCTCGCGCTAGGTAATGTTTAGCCGCCAATTCATAAGCTAATGCTTCTTCTTGAATAAACTCATGCTCAGAAGCACCCGCTATAGCTCGTTCATAAAACTCTTCAGCCTCAAAAAATCGCCCTAAAACTCGCGCTTTCTCTGCTTCAACTAAATGGTATTTGTGCAAATAATTCATCGGGGCGTGCTTTGCCCATTTTTGCATCTTTTCTTGGTTGGTGTTAACATGACCCAGCCAAGCTACTTTTTGGGAGTTTGAAGCATCGAGCAATAGGCTCAAAAGTCCCAGAGAATGGTAGAAACTGAATAAAGGGAAAACCGTTATTGCTGTTACCTCTTCAAAATGTTGCCTTGCCGAAACAGCAGTTTGTGCAGCTTGATGATATTCTCCAAATAGATAACACAATATAATTTTGTATAAATAAAACATTTGAATTGCAGTTCCATCTTTAACTGCATTAGCATGTGGTAACGCCTGCTCTTCATGATATACATTACCAATTAAACGGCTGGGATTCTCAGACCTACCTAACAGATTAAGGATTGTCTGCCACAACATTGCAATCCAATTCGAGGGGCTTTCCCGTCTGATTTGACCGATCGCTTTGCTGTATGCTGCCGTATTTTGTTCTAGTTGGGTGAGTTCTTCACCGACAAAAAACGAGCGACAACATACATAATATGCAGCATAGCCAGCGAATTCAAAGTCTCCGGTTTCCACTCCGTTTTGATAAGCATCAACCAGCTTTGGTATTGTTTTTCTAAAATGTACCTTCCAGTGCATAACGTGGGTACTCGATACCATTAATGCTTTAGCATTCCCCTTTTTGGTATTCAATCGTTCTGCCAAGCTAAGAGCTAATTTGCCAAACTTATAACCGAGTTCAATGTCTTGAACGACTCCACATAGAACAAATCCGTAGTTGGCATAACTCATTGGTGACCAAGTAGCGTTACCGTAGTTGATCGACAAATTTACCCTTTTACACACAATCAGTATCAGCAGTGCTGGTGACACTATAAATGCAGCACCCGATATATTCGCCAGGATATAAATTGCTGCTAGCGGTTCTGGAGCAGTCATCTTTGGCAGATTAATTAAGTCTTCAATTTCTCGTCCAGCGAGTATTGCAGATGTTTTCTCCAATTCTCTTTCAACATCTAACTGACTTGGAGTTTCTATTAAGTTTACTTCCAGAAGCTTCAACACTTCCAATCCAATTTTAAGTGCTGATTTCAGGTCGCCCTGTGACAAATATCTTTGAATTCTGCTATCGTAAACCTGCACTTTATCGATCGCTATTTTAGCGTTGTTAAGTACCACTTCTACGAATTGTTCCATCTCATCAAAGCAACCATGAAGATACGCTGCTCCTGCTGCTTCTGAGTACAGCGCCAAGGTGAGGTCATACTCGCTTTGCCAACTTTCTGAATCAAGGAATTTAAGCCCTGTATTGAAATACTGAAGAGCTGCTTCATAAGCCGTTGCTGTCTTTGCTTTCTGACCTGCAATTAAATTCAACTTGGAAATTTCAATTCGTTCTGGTTGAGCAGTGACAAGCTCAATTCCCCGATCGAGGTGATCTACAATTTCAAACAGTCGCTCCAATCGTTGTTCTGGTGAATTTTTTTCAAGTAAATTGCGACCAATTTGGAGATGAACGGCTTGTTTCTGTGACTCGTCAATTAAGGCATAAGCAGCTTGCTGTACGCGATCGTGCAAAAATTTATACTCTTGAACTAACAAGTTTTCATCTAATTCAGATAAAGGTTGAATTAATCCAACTTGGATAGCTGCTAGTAAATCCTGGAAAATCTCTTTCTGTGTTTTTTCACAAACTATCGCTAAAGTTTCTAAATTAAATTCAGAGCCAACACAAGCAGCTAAGCGAAGAATTTGCCGTATCTCTTCTGGCAGTTTCTTCAGCTTGAGTAGCAGCAACTCTACCACATTATCAGCAATATCTTGGGCTTCAATCTGGGCAATGTCCCACTGCCACCCCCCTTTACTTCCCCCCTTACTAAGGGGGGATTGAGGGGGGTCAAATGCCAACAGATTTTCGCCATACAGCATTCTCAAAAATTCATTGACAAAGAAGGGATTACCCTCGGTTTTACGTAATACTAATTGGGTTAGGGAACGAACGGTGTCAATCTTGCAATGTAGCGTCTCGGCAATCAATTGACTCAACGGTTCGGGCGTTAAGGGTGCTAAAATAATCTCCTGAAGCACTGCTCCTTGTTTTCTGAGTTTCTCCAGCGTCAATGCCAATGGATGCGTGAGAGTTACTTCATTATCTCGGTAGGCTCCGATCAAAAATAGATATTGGGTTTGCTCGTCGAGTAATATTAACTCGATTAACTTCAGCGTTGCGGAGTCGATCCACTGTAAATCGTCTAAGAAGATGACCAGGGGATGTTCTTTTGAACAAAACACCCGCACAAAATTTTGAAAGACTGAATTGAAGCGATTTTGAGATTGGGTTGCTCCAACAGAGGGTACGGGTGGCTGTTTGCCAATAATTAGCTCAACTTCTGGGATCGCATCAATGATGATTTGTCCGTTGTTTCCCAATGCCGTCAGCAGACGATTGCGCCACTTTTGCACTTGCTCGTCTGGTTCCCCTAGTAGTTGTTGTACCAATTTTTTTAGAGCATCGGCGATGGCGCTGTAGGGAATATTACGCCCAAATTGGTCAAACTTACCCCAAATAAAATAGCCGTGCTTTGCCGTGATGGGTTTATAGAGTTCTTGCACCAATGCTGATTTGCCAATGCCAGCGTCACCAGAAACCAACATCATTTCGACGTTGAATTGAGCATTTTCTCGCTCTCCCCTTGCGGCTACTCTGTCAAATGCCGCTAATAATGCGCCAATTTCTGTTTCTCGTCCGTACAGTTTTTGGGGAATTTGAAATTGCTGGGAAATATCTTGAAGACCTAATTGGATGCCATCGATTTGACCAATTTCTGCTAGTTGCTGGGCGCAGCGTTCTAAATCGGCTTTGATACCCCAAGCACTCTGATAGCGATCCTCGGCATTTTTCGCCATCAGTTTCAAAATGATCTCGGAAACAGGTTTGGGAATCTTTGAATTCAGTTCGTGCGGGGAAACGGGCGGTTTGGCAATCTGGCAATGAACTAGTTCTAGGATGTCGCTGGTGGGAAACGGCAACTGTCCGGTCAAAAGTTCGTAGAATGTTGCACCCAGCGAGTAAAAATCGCTGCGGTAGTCGAGCATCCGGTTCATACGCCCAGTTTGCTCTGGAGATAAGTAGGCAAGGGTTCCTTCTAGAAGATGAAGACTTTTAAATGTTGGATTGGTGCGGCTGAATCGAGTGGCAATACCAAAATCAATCATTTTGACAACGCCAGTATTTGGATTCAGGACGATGTTGCTAGGATTGATATCTTTATGAATGATATTAGCAGCATGGATTCTGCCCAGAATCTCTGTAATGGCGATCGCCAGCCCAAGAAAATTCGCTAAGGGCATGGGGTAAAAGTCGGAGCGCTGCTGCAAGCGTTCTAAAGACTCGCCGCCAAAGTCTTCTAAAAGGATGACGAGCGTGCGCTGATAGTCCTGCTGGCTGTATGCCTTAACTACGCCTTCGATGTTGAGGGAATGGGTAATTTCATATTCCTGCCTGTAGCGAGTTAATTCCCCAGGAGAGGGATAATCTTGCTTGAGGACTTTAGCGACCACTGCACAGTTATCTTGCTCTCTCATACCCCGATACACAAGAGTTGCCGAACTTTCATAGATTTTGCTTAAGATGGCAGCTCCTGGTAAGGTAATCATTCAACTCTCTCCCAATGAGTGTTATTAACAACTCTAATAACCCAAGTTGCTAGTTATTCATTCAAGCGAGCGCTTTGTACAATAATATCCCCTCCAGGTGTGAAAAACGGAGGGGAATATGCTTAACCCTCTTTTATCACTTTTGGAAGAGAATAATCTGGGATGCTTACAGCGTAGGACTTTTACCAAAAATCTTGATTTCAAGCATTCTGGAACAAAAATAAACGCTCAAATGCTCGCTCTATCCACAGGACAATTTGGCGATTGTCAAGAGTTTCCAGCACTTTCTTAAACGTAGGTAGCAAATGACCGAGCCGCTTGCCCAAAAGTAGCAAATTAGGTTTCACGGTATAATCTACAAAATCTGCCATTACGTCTAAGTATGTCACTGATTTGACATTGAGTTCTTCTTGTAGCAAATCTTCTAAATTTTTCAACCCTATAAGCTCTGCTTCGTTTTGAACCCTTACCAAAACTTCAGCAAAGGGTTGACGTGTCTTGACTCCGGCTGTAGCACGACCAGCCCGTCCTAACTCAACAATTCGTACAAGTGCATTCATGTCACGCATTAGGGAATCATCAATTAGGGCAGAGTCCCACTGAGGCCAAGTTGCTAAATGTACGGTTTCTACTTCGTTTGAAAAAATACTGAGTACTAAGTTTTGATAAATGAACTCGCTGATGAAAGGAGCCATTAACCGTTCCCACAAAATTAGCTCCAGGTTCATAGGACTGGAAATCAAATAACGTCTTTGGGAATTCGTTACTACGCCAAACCGGATTACCCCAAAGGTCAAATCTTGATGTATTACGAGGGTTAACCCTTGTTGTGAGGATGCTGTAATCTTGATAGGCAATCCGGCTGACAAGCTGATAAACTTTTGACTTGAGCCAATAGGCTCGTTTTTGGTTTGAACGACGAGAGTATTTACCACGAACAGGTTTTAAATTGCCCAGATGCTCAAACGCAATCACGCCCGCATCCCAAGTTTTTGCCAACTCAACAATAAGTCTTGCATATGCTCTACTTACCTCAACTTCCCGGTTGTGCAAGTTTTCCCACATCTTTGAACCAAAACCTTTCTCAACAGTACCTGTCTGCTGCATCTTTTGGGCTATTCTTCCTAGTTGTTTCTTCCTACGCTTTGTGTGGCTTGTTTGTTTTATGAAGTGGCGTGCAACCTCAAACACTTCGCCCTTAGCGTCAACTTCTAAGACAGAACATATAGCAATATGACGATCTAAGTCCATATCTATGCCCAAAACTCGGTAGGAGTCTTGGGCCATAATTGTTTTGATTCCTCCCGTTGCCGGAACATACTTTTGTAGTGGAAAAACGATGTATGCCGCATTTCCTTTTACTACTACTGATGGAGAACCTTTTACCCACTCAGCATCTACTAGGGGTGCAAGGTATTGGAATTTAACCCACTTCCACTGACCATTGACTAGTATTTTGAGTAGAATTGACTGCCCGTCATCATCCTTCCATACCCCGGCATCAAAACTGGGAGCGAAGTTGAATGAGCGTGGCTGCACTGGTGGTCTATGTTGTTTTTGTTTTTTGGGACGGTTTAACCACCTTTGATAGTTGCTATTCCAGGACTCCCAAACACCAATAGCAATTCTTATAGCAGCACGACGAAATTGCACGGGATACCCGTCAAAAGGAAGTGGATAAACAGCTTTCTCCCCGAGCGTCAGCTTTTCATAAAAGCGCCATCCTCCATCTTCCTCTCTTGGCAGGTCAATACCTTCCGGATGTGTATTAACTAGTGCAAAGTAGAAACTTACAACTTCGTTAAAAGCTGTCTTGGTTTCGATCAAATCAAATCCATTGCGCTCTAATTTACACTTGACGCTTTTAGTTGCAATGTTGAAACCTTTCTTCTTCTTAAGCACTAATTAATTACCTCCAAAGTTTTTTTGATATGTTTATTAGTCTAGCTATAAATTCTAAATTATGCAATTAGGTAAAGGAAAAAAAAGAGTAAAAAATCAACCAGTTTTTTACGACGAAAAGAAAGAAAAGCATATGGTGGGATTGACCCCTACGGCATGGAGAAAACTTCAAGCGATCGCCATTGAGCCGATCTGAGTGTAAGTGAGTGCCTAGAGCGCATTATTAGACAGATAGACAACGTTTGACTACGTTTGACTCCAATTTTTAGTTATCTGGTGTTACGACTGTCGTATCTGATTTAACTTGCAAGTTTGTAAGCACCACCTCGTTCTAACGCCCGCTGATAAGCCGGACGGGCGTGGATGCGATCAAGAAATTTCATCAGCTTCGGACGGCTGGCATCTAAACCGGCACGTGCAGCGGCTGCTTCGATTGGGAAGCTCATCTGAATATCGGCGGCTGTGAACTCATCACCTGCAAACCAAAGACTTTTTTCAAGTTCTGCCTCCAAGTAATCGAGATGTTGCCTAAGCTGAGGTTCAATCAAAGTCTGCTTGGTGCGGCTCGCGATCTGTCGTGCGATCGGCTTGACGAAAAACGGTAGGGGTTGCTGCTCAATGCGGTCAAAAACCAGTTTCAACAATAAGGGCGGCATGGCGGAACCTTCAGCATAATGCAGCCAATAAGTATAGCGCAATCTCTCTGGCGTACCAGGCAGTGGTGCCAGTCGTCCTTCGCCATAATGCTCAATCAGGTACTCAAGGATGGCTCCAGACTCCGCTAAAGTGAGTGTCCCGTCAGTAATGACTGGCGATTTGCCGAGTGGATGAACCTGACGCAGGGAGGCTGGTGCTAGCAGGGTTTTGGGATCGCGTTGGTAATACTTGATGTCATACTCCAGTCCAAGTTCTTCTAGCAGCCACAAGACACGCTGGGAACGAGAATTATTTAAGTGGTGAACGATAATCATCATTCAACTCCTTTGATGTATCGCGGTATCTCTCATGAAAAATAGCGCCACAACCACCGTGACCTTTTCAATGGTGTAGATGATTTTATACTATTGGATCAAGATCACTGCCTAGATTGTAGGCGTAATTAAATGCGCCTGTGTCGTTAAGCAGATTCGCTTGCGACAATCCACAGTCCGGTCGCACCAGTTGTCGTAGCTTGATCGAGCGGCGATCGATTGGAGAAGGGTGTATTCTGCTCTAAACTCAACCGGAGCACCTCTCCCTGTCCGGCAATAAAGCCTTTGTTAGAAATGTAAAGGTCGCCATCCGCACCGATTGTTAGACCTGTTGGAGAAACTAGTTCATCCGTGATTGTGGTGCGAGTTTTACCATCTGGGGACAAATAGATCAGGGCACCTGCATCACTACCCGTCAAGATGCCATCCGCATCGTATTCCAGAACATACAAACCGCCAGACTTATCAGAGGCGAGATCGACGATATTCGTAAACCCGTCTGCATAGACTTCCGGTTGACCGTCAGCCGCGAGGCGATAAATTTGAGCGGCTCCTGCTGGGAACGGATACCCGGTCAGTTCGCTGACATAGAATGCGCCATCTGCACCTACGGTAACTGCGGTGGGCACAGACTGCTGTTCCACTGATTGTCCTGTAATTGGATCGGTCGCAGTACGAGACGGAAAGACTGTTTCTAGCGTTATTTCACCGCCAAAGGCTCTTTGACTGAGTAAATCATTGCCCCCTGTATCCAGAACATAAACAGTATTGTCCTCAATCAGTAAGTCATAGAGGTTAGTATTAACATCTTGCCCATCGGGATTATTGTTGAGTTCATACGCGCCAAAATCGATCAGTCTTGTCCACGAACTACCCCCGTCAAAGTTATCGATCGCAATCAAGTGACTAAAATCAGGCACCTGAATAATGCTGTCTCGATTGGCGGGATTGCTGGCAAACCCGACGATCGCATAGGCGTTGCCATACGCATCAAACTCAATGTCATGGACACCAGATGCATCTCCGCCATCGGGCAATGCCAGCGAGGGCAGTCCGGTCACAACTCGTTCCACAGTGCCGTCTTGGATTCGGGTAATCGCACCCGTTGCGCCATAGGATAAAACTGCACCCGGTTGACTGGGAGACGGAATACTTGCTCCAGGTCCTCCGCGTCCGGCTTCTGCAACATACAGCGCCCCATCCGAACCAAAGCTCAGCTTACGGGGACCATCTAGACCAGATGCCAGCACCTCAATTTGCGGTTTCTGTGGCGGTTCTCCGGGTTGAGCATTACCAGCCAATGTATCAATCACATCATCTCCGGGCGTACCAAAAAGAACGTCATTATCCAACGTACCTAGAATTCTTGAAGCAACTGTTTCAGCCATAATTTTTTTCCTTTCTTGATTAAGTTGACACGATCGCGAAGCGCAAGCTGTACCCAGCTTATCGCCTTTGGCGCAAGCCGTACCCGGCTTATCGCGATTGCCCAATTTACGATCCAACTACGGACTGCTGATAGTTTGCAAAAAGCCAGTATACTCCGCAACTGCCTCCGCTGCATCCTCCATCAGTAGCAGATGTCCTGCTTTGGTGAGTGGCAATCTCAGACTGCAAATGCGCTTCCCAGAGGTCTTGCAAGACCTGCTGGGTGGGTGTCAGGTTAGGGGTTACCTGCACATTTACTGATTCGTCTCTTGTTTGCTGTTTGACCATGATTGAATTCTCCTACTCGTTCAAACACTTTTCTGACTCTAGAAACTCAAGCTAAAACTAACTTCTGAAATAGGTCTTGATTTCACCTCAACGAATTGGAGAACATTTCTCTAACTTTCGCTGATGAACAATGACGTTGGCTGGTGCTTAACTGCTTTGTCTGTCAATGAGGTGTAGCAGAGTTATAGCTGTAGAGCCATGCTTCAAAGTTATCCTGACTCATCTGGGAAGGCTGCATCATTTTATTGAACAAAGTTTCACTCTCTGGTTGATAAGAGTCACGACCCTGGGTAGCACTGCGATCGTAAATCGCGGTTGTTCGAGGAATCCGACTGGTTTCATAGGCGTGCAGTGCTGTTTCTATATTTGGTGCATTAGCAAAACACTCCGCCAGTTCATAGGCATCTTCAAACGCCATGTTTGCGCCTTGTCCGAGCGAGGGAACAACGGGATGAGCCGCATCCCCCAAAAGCGTTACTCTGCCTTTGCTCCAGTTGTTTAGGGGCGGTCGATCCAAAATCGGTCGCTCTACAATATCCTCCGCAGGTGTTGCTTCAATGATTGCCTCCACAGGCTCTGCCCACCCTGCGAACAGATCTAGAACTCGTGCCTTCGCGTCACTTGCCCGTTGACAAACAGAATCGTCTGTTGATAGCGCCCCTGCACTCCAAAAGATATAACCCTCGCCGACATCGATCAGCAAAATATTTTTGTCATGGAGTGCCGTGATTAAGGTAGCTGCGTCGGGAGGTAGTTGCTTATGGGAATATGGAATAACAGCACGCCAGGACATTCGTCCTGCATAGGTAGGAGTACCGTCTCCAATGAGTTCCTGCCTGACCGCAGAATTAATGCCGTCTGCCCCAATCAGCAAGTCAGCCTGGACGGTTTTTCCATCTTCAAAACGGACTTTAACGCTGTTGTCCTGCTGCTCAAAACCAACACAGCGATGGTGGAGATGAACAATTTCGGGTGGTAGTACTGATGCGAGGATGGCTTGCAGCTTTGACCACTGAATGCTGAGCATGGGCTGACCGTATTGCTGCATCAGCGTCATTGCTTTTGTGGCGATCATCTCTCCAGTGCTACGTTTGAGCGTCAGCGTATTCATTGGGCTGCCTGCGCCGATCAATATCTCAGCTATCCCTGGTTGAACTGTATTGAGGCTATTCAATCCGTTGGGCGTCAAAGACAAACCTGCACCAATTGGTCGCAAAGCTTGTGCTCGCTCATAAACCTGCACGTTGAATCCTTTTTTGAGCAGTGCATTTGCAGTTGCCAACCCGCCAATTCCCCCGCCAATAATCGCAATGTCCATTAGACTCCTTCCTTGATATGTGCTTTCAGTAGTGCGGGTGGTTAATCTTACAGGAGCAGCGCGTCCGATCGCTGCAACACTGCCATATCCTCTTCATCCAGTTCAACCGGTATGCCGGTGCGGATCGGTTCAGCAAAATCCTCGTTGGGAACCATAATGCTAAGCGTATAGAGGCGACCCATCCCCGTGTTTTCAATCACATGAATTCCGGTTGGCGGCACTAGAACGCTGTCTCCGGCGCGAATATTTACGGCTTTGCCGTCACACATTGCTACGCCCTCTCCTTTGAGGACAAAAAACATTTCCACCGCCATTTGATGCCGATTGGGTGGCCTTTTCCCACCGACATCAAAAATTTCAACACAATACGTCAAAGAAGTACTCGTACTCATCGGATCAAACACGAGCGCCAACCGATTCGTAGACTCCGGACTAATACGATAAGCCTGATAATCGTTTGGCGATTTGAACACCGGAATCACACACTTTTTTGTATTTGTAGCAGCATTCATTTGTATTCCTCCATTTGAGAGTGAGAGAATACTAAAATATAATTTCAACATCTCTGGCTTTCAATTAAAACTATCCAAAGTTAGAAAAATTTATAGCTATACTCAACACGACTAAGTAGGTAGGTGAGAAATACAACAGAGCCGTTAGCCCTATCTTTACCTCAATGGGTTGTACTGTTGCGATCGCTACACGAACGGATTGGGGGTTCTGCAAGTTGGACTAACATTTTACCCAACCCCCTTGAGGAGTGAACGGCTTCTCCTCAATTGCCCGACAGAAATGTAAGTGAATATCAGGTGTTTAATTATTCCATCCCTCGCCTGTGGCAGTCAGGCGAATGCGATAGAAACAGGGTTATTTTACCGTTAAATTAAGCGAGGAATTGTCAAACTCTTGAACAAACGCAGTTAAATCAGAAACCTAATCAACGCAATTGTAGCGATCGCATCCCTGATTGTTTTCTTCAAGCAGGTGGATTTCACAAACAATGCTTTCCGGTGTGTAAGTAGAGCAAGTGATCCGATAGGGCAGGGAGTTCCCATTCAAAAGACGAAACACGACTTTGACACTGCTCAAGCAAAACGCCATTCCAGTTTGTCTGCCGACTGGAGAACATCAGCGTTTTATTCAACCGCGATCGAGGGATCATATGCTGCCTTCATCAGCGCATAAGCCTATATCAATAGAATTATTGCAAACATCTTAACAAAAATTTGCATCGTGTCCCATTTTGCACCTACTTGTGTATACACCGCAGCCTTGGTATAAGTTAATCTTGCACGGTAAGAAATGGCAGCAGATTGGTTAAGAAGTTTTGCTTGGGAAATTTCGTTGCAGGTTGACTAACTCATTCAACTCATCGAGTAGTTCTTCTGCCTCCGTATCCCCCTCATCTGCTTGTTGCAGCAAATAGCTTAAAATTCTATTCATCAATGCGTTTGAAACTTCCATCATTTTTATACCTTCCACAAAAAACTAACCTTTTCTACTTGGAACGTATTAACAACTTTTCTTATGTGCAGGCTAACGCGATCGCTTAGCTAAATTCTCTGCCAAAAGACTAATTAACATAGTCAGTTTACTCATCTAAAGACAGAAATGTTTCAAAGCTTCTTGAGAGTATGGCACACAAAGATAATAAAGCTAATGACCGGTGTGATAGTAAGGTAGTTTTAGTAAGCTTACTGTCGGTACCGTAATATGATGAACAAATGGTGATGAATCGCCACATTTGTAAGCGTGTCATAGTTTTCAGCCCTGCCTTTAACGGTTGGTAAGTTTGGCAACTTCGGGAATGACTGAACGGAGCGAAAGCGAAGTTATCGGAATCTCAACCAAAACAGACATCAAGAGCGCACCCAACCCCATCAAATGCAGGACAAAACGGGCTACGTGCGAGTATTCCCATTGGTTTCGTACTTGTGTCCAATCCGTTGGCACTGATTGAGGAGTCCATTGGAAGATCTCACGGTAAGAAGGTTAAGCAATGGTTTACCTCACAACCAACGGGCGATCGCGCTCGTGCTGCAGTCCAAGGGCGAAGACGGGAGAAACTGAAAAGGGAATAGGAAGCCGAAACTTGTGGCATCCAATCAGGTTCTATTTCGTTAATTTGAAACAAAGGGAACAAACAAAAAGCAACACAAGCTAATTGAACAAATCGGCATCCGCACATCCATCAGAATCACATCCGGTTGAAGTTGGTGGGTGAGAGCGATCGCTTCCTGCCCTTGATCAGCTTGTCCAATGATGTCCAAATCTTCCTCTAGGGAAAGGAGAAAAGCTAAACCTTGCCGAAATAGGGATTGATCGTCTACCAGTAATAATCGAATCATAGGAAATTTTTCTACCGAGGAATCATGATTTGAATGCAAGTTCCTTGACCAGGTGTACTATGAATTTGAAATTGACCTCCTAACAACTGAACTCGTTCTTGCATTCCCTGCAAACCAAAACCAGTATAGGTTTTCTCTACATTGAATTGTCTTCCCAATCTCAAAGGACTTCCTGTACTGATTCGTTAAAAACCTCATCCCCGTTTGGCTCAATTCTTTGATCTTGATTCATCTGCTGTCGAAACTTGGATGTTGCCAAATAAATATACTTTCTGGCTCTGTTCTGATTCCCTAAGGGGCGATGAGCAGCTATACTATGCCAGGGGTTGAAAGATAAGTTTCGGGCAAATTTGAGTTGATCGGGAGAATCAAATTTTTGAGAGGGAATGTGGATTGTGGCTACTTTAATCCATGGAGAGAGTTTTTCAGACCAGATAACAGAAGTGTTCTCGATCGGCATTTTGTAAGGGTCTGTTTGCAATTGCACCATAAAATCAAAACAAACTTCTCGCTTATCCAGTACCTTCACCATTGCTTCTCTAAGGTAATCGTAGGATGGATTTTTAGGTATTTCCGTTGTCTCACCTATGCATGGTTTTATCGAATACTTAATGGCTTTTCCTTCACCATAAAGATATGGTACACAACTAAAATATGTAACCTCTAGTGGGCTAGTATGTGCTTTTGCATACAGTCCCTGCATCATAGCATCGAGCAGGTGTGAATCAAAAGGATTCAAGAAATACCATGCGGGAGTATCATTATAAACTTGTTGTTGAAGTTTGAGATTCTCGACAATATTTGGGGTGGTAAAGGTAGGAGCACTTATACCCGTAAAATCTTGGGTCATTTTCTCATCATCAATTAATTTTTCTCCCTCTACGCCCATCAATTTCACACCGATACTAAGGATGCCATTATCATCAAGATCGTGCGTTACAAATGGTCCAGGTCCTGCAAACCTGATCCAAGCTGGATAGATTCTAGATTCATTAAATATACCTTGTCTTAGCTCATTAGGTAAATCGCGTAAAATTTCAAAACTACCTTTAACAATGCCGTAGGTTTTTGTATTGCCTGCTCTTTCTGCAGTTTTTCCAGTATAGTGCTTGACCAAAAAATCGGTCATTTGTTTAGCAATTTGATTCTGGATTTCTTCTTCATTAGGAAGAATTTTTTCCTCAGCAATATTCAGGTTTTCCTTTTTTCTTCCTAAATTTATAAAAAACTGTGTTATGGCTTCAATTGGCTTTTGAAATAACCAATCAAATCCGTCTCTCAACTTAGGGTTAAGTCGTCGTGTAAATTTGATGAAAGCTTCAATTAAAGTATTAATAATTTTAGGAATATTCATAATTTTATATAATTTTTGTTTGAAATTTTTGCCAAGCTATTTACATAGATGCTAAGTACCGAAACGCACTGATGCTTGGTAAGAAAAAGTAGGCACCTCCCCGAACCACAACAAATCTGGGGAGACCAATTATGCGCTTTCTAACTGGCATAGACTGTTCTGTAAAGGTGACTGTTGCTTCGATTCCTTCAAGGTTGCGATCGCCAATTAAAGCATCGGTATCGCTGTACAATCCACTGAATTTTGGATTGTTGATCCAGGTCTGCTGAACGAACTCAAACTGCCGACCAATGTTAGCGTTTATACAGATAAAATGCATACCTCGTTCTCCAGAGACTTCGGCGTTTAAAATATCTCGCGGATTCATAGATGCAGCAATTGGCATCCCATAGCTGCGACCTCTACGTAGAATCCGGTGTCTCTTATTGATAGCAATTGACTTTTCTGTACCTGGAGCAGGGTCTAGCGAATCACGGGGATTGGAGCGGCGAATGTGTGCGCTCAAAGGACACTTAAAACCGTGAGGATCTGTGTGATGGTAATCAAAGTCGTTATCATTGGCCAGTGCTGGTTCATCCCGATCTGGTGTTTTCACCAAAGGTGCGCCGTCAGGCCAACGTCCGACCATTTTCGACGCCAGCTCGATCTGAGCATTGGGGTTACTCTGACCATTACTTTCTTTAGTTGCGTCATCCAGAAAACGCCAGAATTCCTGAACCCTCTGACTCAGTTGTCGAAAAACGAGGTAACTACCATTTTGACCCAAATCGCGGTCTCCAGAACCTTCGATATCGTTAGGTAAGATACCCTGCGGATCTTGTTGGGCTTTCACCATCGGTCTTTCTGTATACAACCCATACTCATTGGGGTAGCCGAGAATAAATTCTCCTGCTTTGATCGTGTTCTCTGGCGAGCCAACTCTGCTCAGCCCTTCAATGATTGGTTGCGAGATACCGTCTCGGAAGCCAAAATGTTCTCGACGTACATCCTCTTCATCCTTAGGGAAAAAAGTTTCTAGCTTATTCATTTGCACAGCACCGCCTGCAAAGTTTTTGGCATGAAATTCGTACAACTCCAAAAGAGCCGCTTCATCACTTGCATACAGCATAAGAAGGATGTGTACTGTTGCTGTATTTGGACCGCCCCATTCCCACAATTCAGGCGCACTTTCTTCGCGATCGCCAAGAAAACGACTGCGATGGGAAGTGACCATACCTTCTTTAAACTCATTAGAGAATGTACTAAGTGTGTGTTTATCGACACCCAACGCTTTTAGTCCTTCATAGGTGAAGGCAATATTCAAGCAAGTCTTCGATGGTCGTTCTTCACCATTCTGAAGACTATTGCTCAATGTCAGCAGCCACTGTTTTGTAGCTTTAGCATTTTGAATCTCAAGCAATACAAAACAAGCGGCTCTTAAATTAGAGTAACCCCGTATAATAATTCCTTGAATATCCTTAAGTTTGAGGGGGTGCATAGTGTAAATAGTCCTTAAAAATAAGTTTGCTGAGCTAAGATTTGGCTTACAATCGACGCAGCCACTCCAACCTTTGTTGTTGGTTCAAATTCTTAAAAAGCCCTGCACGAATCTGCGCGTTATTACTCAGGTTGACGGCTGTGAGTTGGGAGTAGGCGGGATACCAAACCTGTGTCACAACTTGGTGCTGGCGTATAAATGCTTTAAACGCTTGTTCATCCTTAGCACCATCTAAAATGAGCCAACGAGTTTTGGGATACCCGACTCCATTGCTAAATACGGCATTTAAACCCCAAGCAACTTTGTTAATAAAGTCATCCATGTAGCTTTCCAAGCTGCCATCATAGTTGCTCATAAATAACACGCGCCGTCCCTCGTCAATAACGATCCATCGGGCAAAGTGGATGGTGTCTACGCCATCTAAATTAAGTGCATCAACACCAGCAAGATTGCCATTGTTGAAGATATGACGGGAAGCAAAATTGACAAGCCATAGAAGTACCCTGACCGTAATTTGTCGGAACAGCCCTGGTTTGATATAACCAACAGCGCTGAATTGGTTTTGCACAACATGGTCTTCACGAATAGCAAGTTCGCTTCTTGGCTTACCTGTATTGAGTTTTAGATTATCCTGCTGTGCATCCTGTTCTTCCTTGTAGCGCAGAATTATAAAGAATATAGGAGAGAACGGTAGGAACAAAAGAGATAGGGTGAGGATTAGCAGAAGACCGAAGATAAAATGGAGCGTTTCTTTCACCTGCCATAATAAATTGGGTCGTGCTGCTAGGAACTGCGCCCAACTGAGTGAGCTTTCCCCTTTGACAAATTCCTGGATTGCTCTATGGACTTCTTTAGCATCCCAGTCCGAGAAGCTTTTTGCTTGTTGTCGATCTAGAAAATCTTCAATTTTGTCCCGGAGTTCGGCTTCTTGCTTAATTTGCTGTAAAGTTCGACCAATAGTATTGACGTAGAAGGCTTGGACTTTTACTTGATGAGCCTGGAGAAAATTGAGACGGCTTTGGTGAGTGCGATCGCCCACAGCCGGATATCCTTCACAGCGATCGTAGATTTGATCCAGCCCATCCCCTGCGACATCAACAAGTTGGTTGAAATGCTTGTCCAATGGTGCATCAATGCAGCTGGAAAATATCAAACTTGGTTGGAGTGTATTGCCATCAAGGTCTTTTGACTCTTCCAAAATGACGAACCGTGCAAAGTGAATCGTGTCAAACTGTAGGAAGGGAATTATTTTATTTCCTTGAATATCTTTGTTAATTGACCCCAGCAATTGCTTGAGGTCTTCCATTTTTTCCTGCTTAATTTTTGCGATTATTGTCAGCGCAACTTGATGTGTCATAAGTTCGCTCAGCTTGGTTCTGATATGAAGTGTTTCTAGAATTCAAGGATGAAGTTTAATAGCCGTGTTTTTCCCCAGTAGGCATTACCTAAATAAATGCCAGGTGCTACCTCTCGGATTTCGTCTCTAATTTTTTGGGCAACAAAGGAGGTTTTGGAGTAGTCCAAGATAATAGATTCTCCATCGCAAAGCCAGCTTTCACCTTTGTAGACTTCTGCTTTGACTAACCTGATTCTAAAGGGGGTAAGCTTATTTAGCAAAGACTCGCGATCGCCATAAAAGACTTTTCCTTGCCAAGCAATTAACCTAATCAGCAATGAAAGAACTGGTCCTAATCCGAATCCACCGATGGTGATTACTGTACCCTTGCCGTTACCTTCAGGTATTGTTCCTATAGAACTGTTCTTGTACAATTCGTCCAGTTCGGCTTGGGACATATGCATCAAATCTGTTGTTTTCAGCGCTTGGAGGGTCATGTTTCATTACCTCAATTTTTATTTAGTTTGATTTACATCCAACACCATTTTAGATTTTGAATTGAGAAAGCCTTACCTAGCCTTATTTTCACATTCTTTTTTCAAATTTCTCTAATTAAATGTTGTCACTAGACAACATTTAACTAACTCCTTCTTTGCTATCTAATGCAAGCATATTATCAAAAAAATGTGAATTTGGGTATGAAAAACTGTTAAGTAAAATTTAGGCGGATGAGGAAAAATCTCTATAAAGTTGCAATTGTCTATATTCTCAGGACTTACGCATTGACAGAAAATTGACTATGTGCATTCAAGCCTACCTGTTGTTTAAGGTGTTCTAGAATGAAGTCACGAGCTACGTGAAGAGACAAATTTCTCTGGACTTCGTACCAGTTTTCAATTAACTCTTCTATTCTCATTAATTCTAATTGGGTAAAGGCGCGGATAGCACTAAAAAAGTGAGTTCTAATTGCCGCAGATGTCCTCACCATAAATCGCTCAATTCCACACACTTGTTTAATAGCTCGATGGTAGCATTCAATTCCCCAATGAATTGAATGTAATTCTTTAAACTCTGCCATAGATATTGAAAAAAGTGCATCGAGGTCAGGTACATACATGATGTAATATCTGTGAGCTTCGTTTTTGAAATCTCTCCGAAATACTTTCACTTGCCCAAACTTTTTCAGATACACTATTAAACCAGTTTCGGGAATTTCTAGATTTTGGACTTGGATAAAATTTTTACCATCGACTGAACAGGAACGATTTTTAGCTATCCCAGTTAAAAACCCTAATTCCTGGTTTTTTAGGAACTTCAAGTTTTTCTGACTGGAATACCAAGCATCAGTAGTCACTATCTTTGGCTCCAATCCCCACTCCAAAACCTCAGTAATCATTTCTCGTAAGTAGTCATTTTTTGTTTTACCATCTTGTTTGTTATAAATGCGATAATTTACTGGTACAGACTTACCCGACACATCGGTGTAATACAAGGTAATTAGCTGAATTCCTTTGACTGTACGATGATGCCGTCCCGAATAAAAATAACCAATTAACTCTGTTAATTTTTCACTATGAGCCTTGTCAATTACCGTATCGTCTCCACTTAATGTGCCACCTACCAAATTGATATGCGGCTTAACTTCATTAAACAAATCTAATGGTTCATACTGCTCACGTAACAAAAATCTGTTGACACTATCATGAGACAAATCTTCCATGATTTCTGCTAAACGTGTGCAGCCTGGATATTTCGATTCCGCCAGTAAAAACAGAGTGTAAGTGTTTAAATCGCATTTGGCCGTGGATGGCTTGGTAGTTACTCTAATTGCCCATACCCTCAATCGAGACAAGATAAATTATCCATCTTTCCAGTCTCCTACGGACTAGCGTAGGCGTAGCTCGCCGTAGGCATCGCCGATGTTTTTCGGTTTTTTATTACTGCATTTATTGTCTCATTTGTCAATGCGTAAGTCCTGATTCTATTATAGAAAAGTCTTTTAGGCTCTGAAAGTACCCCACGGGGTAATGTTTTATTAAGTATTTATATACTGCTAGAGCGCCAGTACATTAATCTCAAAAACTTGGTTTCTTTGTGGAAACTAGCCATGCTTAGTCTCTATTGTAAAAATTATTAACCGCAAAGACGCAAAGAGCAAGGGAGTAAGGGAGTATCCCAATACTACTCGGTTAACGATAGTCAAGGTGCCAGAACCCCGGTAAATAAGTGCGAAACCGGGGTTCTAATTTTCGCTTATCGGAGCAGTATTGGGGAGTATCCTAATTATTTAACTGAAAAGTATAAATTAACCTGGATGGATGTTTGGAGCGAGCCTGATTTTGGGCAACTTCTTTATTAGCATCAAGAAAATAATCACCACTGTCAGGTTCAATCGCTACATACCAGTCCGTAGGTAGGGCTATGCCGCACAAAAGCTTACGTGGTGGGCTTTAGCCCTACCTACGTGTATTTCAAAAATCAAATAGGAGTCCTATAGTTGTTTTTATTCGGCATGAATTTTTCATCATATATCAAAGTTTTCGGTCTACTGAATATATGCTGGGATAGCTGCGACATTTCTGTAGCGGTGAGGTCGCTTGGCAAGTTTGTTGATATTTAGGAATATATGAATAAAACAGTTGAAACTCAGATTATCAACGCCGAAGAACAGCTCAGACTGGCGATGCTTGCTTCTGATGTAAGCGCCTTGAATGAACTACTAGCCCCCGAAATTATCATCACAAGTCATCTGGGGGAATTATTGGGGAAACAAGACGATCTCGCTGCTCACGAATCTGGTTTGATTAAGATTCACGAACTGACACCTTCTGAGCAGCATATTCAACTTCATGGAGAGGTAGCGATCGTATCAGTCCGCATGCAATTGTCTGGTAGTTATAATGGCAGCCCTGCAAATGGTGACTTTCGTTTCACGCGGGTTTGGGCTGTCTCTCCTAGCGGAACTTGGCATATCGTCGCAGCCCATATAGGTATGGTTGCTTAACAAAGCAGTGAACTACCAACACTCGTCCTCTAACAAAGGAATTGCTACAGAGGCAGATTCTTACTTTTTCCGACTTTTTAGGAATCAGGATTGCTGAATTCGTGGATTAATTGTTCGGGGGTAATTATTCGTGGAACAGTTACCGGAAAATCAGACGGGTTGCGAGTGATAATTGCATCTAAGTGATTAAGGACTGCAGTGCTGTATTGAATAGCGTCTTCAAAATCTCTGAAATTAACAGTTAGTGCCATATTGATTGTGGTACTCTCTACTGTGGCGATTTGACAAAAGGTGATGATTTCTCTCAAGAACTCAATGGCTAAATCTCGACCCTTTTGTTTGCGGATAATGTAGAAAAGGTCACCAAACGAAGATGCTGAAATGTAACCTTGGATTTGCCTTTGCTCAACAAGTGATAAAACTGTCTCGCTATTGGTAAAAAAAGGTTCTTGCTCAAGAGCAACATCTACAATAATGTTAGTGTCAAGGAGAACTTTCACAGGTTATGTTTCTCCTTTAAAGCTTCCCATCTTGCTTCATCTGGGTCAAAATCAGGCGTAGCTGGTTGTGTCTTTTCAAACCAACTTTGTAGAGCTTTGATTTTGGTGGGTCTTTTGGATATTTGTGATTCTGACTGGGCGGCTTTTTCTATCGAAGTTGCCACCTGTAATACAATCACTTCCACCTCACCAGGTGGTATTTTCACTGTTTCGGTAATCACTAAGTTACCTGTATTGTCAATTTTTCCCTTGAGTTTGTAGGCTTGCATCAGATTTTCCTCATGACTCTGTTTCTAGCCTATCTCGTGCTGCCCAAGTTGTAGAGACTTATCCTTCACATTCAGTTGGGGCAGTTTCTTATTTCTCCGACTTTTTAGGAATAGAGAAGACAAGCACAGCACTCCCAATCCACCCAAAGAACACACCGAACACTGCTGAGTCCTGGTTTGGTCAGTTCCCGATGCAACTGAGTTGCGGTTGGCTTCTATGCTAGCAAATATTAAGGTAATACCAAGAGCGGCAATTGCTAGTTTTTGGTTGAATTTCACTTTGACTACTCCCAACGTTTTTCATGTATAATTTTAACACGAACATCTAACGGCTGAAGCCGTATTGCATTCCTACTTTGTGCCTATTGTTACGAATGAAGCGATTTAATCTGTAAAGACATAATTTCCACATCACAATATTGATGATTGAACTTATATGCCATTTTCTCTATTCGACATATTTGAAACCCAAGTGATAGATAAAGTTGTTTTGCTGAGAGGTTATTTGTAACCACATCAAGTAATAATATTTCTATCTCGTTAATTGACCAGAGAGGGTGGCGATCGCTTGTCCTTTCAAATCCCAAATTTTCGCAGTCTTGTCCTGTGATGCGGTCACGATGCGCTTTCTTTCCATCTGGGCTAAAACTGGCGCTTCTGAGCACGTTCTGATGACCTTGTGTTGTCTTTACATTGTTTTTTACTCCTATGTCTTTTCACAATTCTTGAGCAATAGCTTTTAACTCTGAGTTTCCAGGATTTGATTCATACGCAACCCGAACTAGGTCTAAAAGCCATCCCTGAGATTCGGCTGTTTGTATTAATTTAAAAATGATTGTATTGAGATTACTCTCTTGAGTGATTTCATTTAAGTTTTTATCTAGATCGTAATATAACAATTGTTCGAGCAATGACTGTTCTGGAAAAGCACTGATGAAAGCAGAATGTAATTTTTTGCGTTGTTGGCGAATCACGTCTTGATTTTGAAAGGATTTATCTCTTTCCTGAGACAATTCCTGTTGTAATTGTACAGATTTGTCATTAAGTTCCTGTTCCGATCCCAGTTGTTGCAGATTGACATCATCAATTAGCCTGCGAATATCAACCATTTCATAGCTCTTCTCGCACTCAATTTGATACCGATTAGCTTTCAAGCGTTTGTGCAAGTTATCTAGAGGGTAGGAATGAGGTTGTTGGCTTCCTTGACATTCCACGCAGTTGCAAGGAACAAGAGTGTCATACTGCAAACGTTCAAAAGATTGATGAATTTTGTCGAATTCGTGAGTGACAACAGCCAGCAATTCTTTCTTGCGATTTCCTGTGACACGGATTTTTATTTCTTTTTGATTGTAGTTTTCAATAATTTCGGCACGTGTTTGGTCTTTATTGAGAATAACGCCGCTTCTCCAAACAAGTTTTTGTTCTTCAATCCAAGGGTGTATCTCCACAATGAAGCGGGTCAGCATCCCCTTAGGCATGAACTCGTATTCGTAGCGTAAAATTAGATTGTTGGTATCGTCCCAGGTGTAATCGGGTTGGTTGATATCGAGTAATTGCGGTGCAATATAGTTGTCGGGAAGATGGGCAATTGGGTAGCACAGTTTGAACCGCATCATGAGATGGAGCAGTTCATGGAGCATATCGGTGTATCCTGGATCTTCCCAGATATGTTCGAGATCCTCCTGTGTAAAACACCCCAAATTTTTCTTGACGGTTTCATTATCTAATACTTTGTAGACGGCAGTTGTACCCCATTCTGGTTTAAGAATGACATAGTGTTTCAGTGTAGGATCGTCTTGAAAGTGCAGGAATACACCTAGATCGTGTAGATACCGACTCAGCTGTAGCATCTCTTCACGGTCAGTTAAGTTATTAAGTCGGCAAAGTTGTCGATATTCTTCAAAACTAATGTAGTTGCGGGAATAGTTTTCTAAAGCAGAACGGACTCTCACCCAAAGTTTAGGCAAAGGTGTACCAACATGAGGTAGCCTGCTGATGTATTGCTCAATGGCATCTTTGATCTCTGTTAAACCGCGATTATCAGCTAAGTTAGTTGCCAAAACCTCTTTGAGATTGGTAAATTCTCCTCGCAAAGAGCGCTCGTTAACTTCACACTGACGGTCTTGTTTTTCATTTTTGATAATCAGAATGGGGCTGTTGTCGCTCAAGAGTTCAACAATTTTCAGCCACCAGTAAAAGTCAGTGTTTTCTTTGCGAGTATCAGCAACTAAGGCATAGAGAGAACGTTTGGTGAGGAAAAACTGGTGGGTTTGGTGGTAAATTTCTTGACCGCCAAAGTCCCAAATATTAACGCGAAAATCGTGACCGTTATGTTTAAAACGCCACTGAATTACGTCAATACCTTCGGTTGATTTTTCATCGGATTGGAGTTGATAGTTTTCGTCTTCAATTTTTTTAGCGAGGGAGGTTTTGCCAGCACCGCCTTCACCAACAATTAAGAATTTGGCTTCATAAAGGGGTTCGGTTTCGTTGGGATTTTCTTGTACGCGGAAATAGAAATTAAGAATTTCATCGACATCACCAGGTTCTTCCCAGCTTTCCTTTCGCCCCAAAATCTCAGGGGGGATCGGAAGTGGGTTCCCACGGAGATCGAGTTTTTCTAGGTTTGGCAGTTGTCGAATTTCTGGTGGCAGCGCACTCAGTTGATTAGAAATGAGGTCTAGCAATTGCAAGTTGGTGAGGCGTCCGAATTCTGGTGGCAGCGCACTTAGTTGATTATAACAGAGGTATAGCGATCGCAAGTTGGTGAGATGTCCGAATTCTGATGGCAGCGCACTCAGTTGATTGCTCCAAAGATTTAGCGATCGCAAGTTGGTGAGGCGTCCGAATTCTAATGGTAACGCACTCAGTTGATTATTATAGAGGTTGAGCGATTGCAAATTGGCGAGACGTCCGAATTCTGGTGGCAGTTCGCTCATTTGATTGGTACTGAGATCTAGGGATTGCAAGTTGGTGAGGCATCCGAATTCTGGTGGTAGCGTTCTCAGTCTGTTAAAACTAAGGTCTAGCGATCGTAAGTTGGTGAGGCATCCGAATTCTGGTGGCAGCTCGCTCAGTTGATTACCACCGAGGTATAGCGATTGCAAGTTGGTGAGTTGGATTATTTCTAGTGGTAGCCCACTCAGTTGATTACCACCAAGGTATAGCGATTGCAAGTTGGTAAGTTGGACTGTTTCTGGTGGTAGCCCGCTCAGTTGATTGTTCCAAAGGTCTAGCGATTGCAAGTTGGTGAGTTGGACTATTTCTGGTGGCAGTTCCCTCAGTTGATTACCTTCGAGATTGAGCGATCGCAGGCTAGTGAGTTGTCCGAATTCTGGTGGCAAACTTTCGAGACGATTACCAACTATCTGAAGTTCTTCAAGTTGACAAAGCTGTCCAATTTCCCCAGGTAAAGCACATAAATTGTTACTAATGATACCGACTTGCCCACCCTCTTCTCTATACCGATATTTGCCGAGAATCAGTTTTTTGAGTTGAGTCAGTTTTCCTATCTCAGGTGGTAGAACCGTTAACCCTTTGCCACAGAGGTCGAGTTCTGTCACTCCTTCTGTTGCGGCTTGTTCTATTACCTCTAGTAGTTCTGCCTCAGTCATAAACACGCTCTCTACTCAATTTAGTGACTTTGGGTTTTTGGTGGTAACTGCTAGTTTGATGATTTACCCACTGATATCAGGTTCGGTGAAGCACTCATAATATATGTAGGTTGGGGAGTCACAAAAAGTGCTCATGTGTCCACCAGTTGAGTGCAGTGGCGTTTGAGGAACGAAACCCAACATCAATTCTTAGCTTATGTTGGGTTTCTCCATGATATGCCCAACCAGCGTTGATAAATTTTATTATAAGTAATCACCTGAACTTGATATGACATAGTAGATACAATATGAAACTACCAGAAAGTTAGCAAAAGACCTTCCTTATTGAATAGGTAACTGAGAAGTATACTTATGCAAAATAAATCTAGTTTATTTTATTTGACTGGGTTTCCACTCAGATCTAGTTCTTTCAAGTTTGGCAGTTGTCGAATTTTTGGTGGCAGCGCACTCAGGTGATTATAGCTGAGGTCGAGCGTGACAAAACTACCTTACGCACAGCTGTTGAGTTATTCGCCTCAAAGAACAACCAGCTTACTTCAATCGGTATGAAAACTTGCACTTCTACCGAGACGAAAACGGGATTTTGGAAGTACGGATGCACACTAATGGAGGACCTTTGGTATTCACAGGTAAAACCCACCGGGAATTTCCTGATGCCTTCTACGATATTAGTCGCGATAAGCCGGGTACGGCTTGCGCCAAGGGCGATCGCGATAATCGAGTGGTGATTTTAACAGGCACAGGCGACTCCTGGATGGCACAAATTGACTTTCAAAGTTTGGGTGATGTCACTAATCCCCGTGAATGGGACAAAACGTATTGGGAAGGCAAAAAAGTTTTGCAAAACCTGCTGGATATTGAAGTGCCTGTCATCAGTGCCGTCAACGGTTCTGCCTTGCTGCACACCGAATATATCCTCACGACTGACATCGTTCTGGCTTCTGAGAATGCAGTATTCCAGGATATGCCTCACCTGAATGCAGGTATTGTACCGGGCGATAGCGTGCATATCCTGTGACCTTTGGTACTAGGACCATCTCGCGGACGTTATTTCCTGTTGACTCAAGAGATGCTAACCGCCCAACAAGCCGACGAACTGGGTGTTGTGAACGAAGTGTTGCCCTCAGCTCGACTCTTGGAACGGGCTTGGGAACAGGCAAAACAGCTTGCTAAACCACCTACTCTCAACTTACGCTACACTCGCGTTGCTCTGACCCAACGACTTAAGCGATTGGTCAGTGAGGGAATCGGTTATGGGTTGGCGCTAGAGGGCATTACTGCCACGGATCTCCGTAATGCTGGTTCGTAGAATTATTCAACAGTTTGAGAAAATTGTACAATCTGTTTATATAGGAAGAAGAAAACCATGAGCGATCGCTGGACACTGACTGGAAAGAAAGCTCTAATTACAGGAGCAACAAAAGGAATTGGGCGAGCGATTGCCGAAGAGTTCCTAGCTTTGGGTGCTGAGGTAACGATTGTAGCCCGCAATGGAGTAACAATGGAGCAGGTATTAGAATCTTGGCGATCGCACAATTGGAAAGCAAGCGGCATTGCAGCAGATGTAGCTACTACAGAAGGTCGCCAAACCGTTCTCAGCCACATTAAATCTGCGTTTGGCGAAGAACTCGATATTCTCGTCAATAACGTTGGCACTAACATTCGGAAGAAAGCAGTGGATTATTCATCACAAGAATATGCATCGATCTTCCAAACCAATCTCGAATCGGTCTTTGAACTTTGTCAACTCACTTATCCGTTGCTGAAAGCCAGCAAGGATAGTAGCATTGTCAATGTTGGCTCTGTCGCCGGATTAACTGCTATTCGTACAGGTGCTCCTTACGCTATGACAAAAGCCGCCCTCGTGCAACTGACTCGTTCATTAGCAGTGGAATGGGCAGGTGATGGAATTCGGGTTAACACCGTTGCGCCTTGGTTTATCCAAACTCCTTTAACAGAGACTTTGCTAAGCGATCCGACCTTTTTGAAATCCGTGTTAGCAAAAACTCCTATGAGTCGTATTGGCAAACCTGAAGATATCGCTGGATTGGTTGCATTTTTATGTATGCCAGGAGCAGCTTACATCACTGGACAATGCATTGCCGTCGATGGTGGTTTTACCGCCTTCGGGTTTTAGACTGAATGGCACGAAGAAGAGTCAGAAGGCAGGTATTGTTTTTCGTGAGGATGCTGGTATCTGTAAAACGGTAGATTGTTTATAGCGATTCCCACACTCGTGAGGTACACCGAAGAAATAATTAACCGCAGCCTGTAGCAGACGGACGCAGATAAATTTGTACCTCAGCAGCCCAGAAAACGCTATAAATAGTGGTAGTGCGATGAGTGACATAGTTCGAGAATAAATTGATTAAATTAACTCTAAAGTTACTATATTTTGACTATAATTAACGACTAATATAAATAATTTCAGCCATTGAGAACCTAGTAAAACTTCCTAGATTTCATCTCCAGCAAAGACAGGAATTTCCCACTCTTGACTATCTATTATTACCCTACCACTATAAACATCAAATTCAGTTTCTCCTTGAGCAGTTCTTAATTTATTTTGGCGCAAAAAAGACCAATCAAGACTTTGTACATCTTGTTTGTTCATAGCTAAAAATTCAGTAAATCCTGTATCTAACATTGTTTCTACAGGAAAGCTGAAGTTATCCCCTCCAATTAAATCAATTTCAAAGTAAACTTGACCTTCATCTCCAAATCTCCCCTCAATCATATTCTGCCACTAACTCCTGTTTCATTAATGCCAAAAATATGATGAATCACATTAGGATATTTTTCTCTGGCCATTTTACTTGCTACCTCTTGATCCCGATCGATAAAATAATCACCACTATCAGGTTCAATGGCAATATACCAACCATAGTATTTATCTAGTATTTCTGGTTTTAAACGCTCAAAAATCACCCAACAACGCTCATAAAATTCTTGTCTTCTGGCTTTTTCTTGAGCTTTTTGTGCTGGAGTCCATTGAATTTCCGGAAATACTCTCCCACGTCTGACAATTCTTTCGGGTGAAGAGTGTGTCATATTTTTGACCTCATTAAAATTTATTATCCATATTTCATGATAATTTGCAAAGGTTTTAAACGATCTTACTAGAACGAGTCATTGGGGTGGCGGCTTCAGAAAAAGCATTGCGAACTCCGGCAATGTTTGCGTTTCTCGATCTTCTGCCTCATATGAGCGATCGATGGAATAGCACGAAGAAAGTTTTTATGTAGAATGGGATATAACTAGAGCGATCGCGTTTATGGAGCTTCGGCGTGAGTATCTTGACACTAGATTTATCTCCTGTTGGGGACTTAACGGAGGATGCTTTCTACGAATTGGTGAAAGCGAATCCAGAAATGAAGTTTGAATGTACAGCATCTGGAGAACTAGTCATCGTGTCGCCAACAGGTGGGGAAACAGGAAATCAAAATTTTGAGCTTTATCTTGAATTAGGGATTTGGAACCGTCAGCAAAATTTAGGGAAAGCGTTTGATTCATCAACGTGTTTCAAACTCCCCAATGGAGCAAATCGCTCTCCAGATATCACTTGGATTAAGTTAGAAAGGTGGGAATCTCTAAGTTTCGAGCAACGACAAAAATTTCCACCAATTGCTCCAGATTTTGTGGTTGAGTTGCGTTCTGCAACTGATGATTTGAAGACTTTGCAGGCTAAGATGCAAGAGTACATGGACAATGGAGTTCGTTTGGGTTGGCTGATCGATCCACAGAACAAGCAGGTGGAAATTTATCGCCAAGGACGAGAGGTGGAAGTTATAAAATCTCCTACAACTTTATCTGGTGAAGATGTGTTGCCTGGTTTTGTTTTAGATTTGCGTGGTATTCTGTAAATGGAATTAAGATGAGCTATAGTTTTGACAATGTACATAAGGGTAAATCGTTTTTATAAGCTTCATCATTTGTACTAGTTACCATTGCCACCAAGATCCCTAAAATTTTATCTACAGGTGGAAACAAATATATGGTAGGGTCAATGGTTACTGCATTATTTCTTAGACTCAAAAAAGTCCACTGTGTTGCTGTAGTAACTACACCAAAAACTTGTTGCATATCTTTATTAAACTTATTAGCAGTTTTAAAAGTCTTGGGCGAATAGAATTCGCTACTATACAAACGAAGTCCGCCTACGCGGACTCATGAAAAATCAAGGTTTTGAAACCCACGTTCGCGTAGCGTGCATGAAAAGCAAGTAGGAATTGAGACTTTTCAAACATCCTCTTAGATGGAAGCTCTTCATCAGAAACAGCAATATATATAGCTGTGATATCTTGACTCTTCTTTTTGAGCTTATCGCGTATGGAATTTTGGGCTTTTTTTTAAAAATTTTTTGCTCGCTACGCTCTTGTAAACTCCCAACCATGTTCGCTGGTAGTGTACAACCTTGTCTCCAGCCTAACTAAGTGATACCTTCAGGGCTAGGTTCAGAAATAGGATATGGTTCTTGTTGGGAAGGATTCATTTAACTTTGTCATTCTAATCCAATACGTTTGCCTGTTAGCCAATCTATCGTGTCATTATTTTCGCTTACCTTAGAATCAATACCTTGAGTCACCGTTTCAGTAATCGCGGTTGTTACCTGTGTTGTCTATTTCCTCCTTAAGTTTGTGGGCTTGCATCAGATTTTCCTCATTTACAAAGCCAAATTAAAAATTTGTTGTGCGGTGAGGTTAAATTGTGGGAAAGTAGGAGAAGCGATCGTATCACTGCCTCTAAAGGTAGTTTTTACATATTCCCCGTCAATTAGCTCGTAGACAAAGATAGTGGGTTGCTTGGGATAGCCGATAAATTCACGTCCTCCCAAGGCAGCATAATCTACAATCCAGTATTCGGGAATGCCCATAGCTTCATAATCGCGACGTTTATCGTAGTAATCGTCCTGCCAGTTGGTACTGACAACTTCTACTATCAGTTTAACGGAAGTAGCATTTTGAATAATTGATTCACTTTCCCATCGAGTCTCAGTACCGATAGTTTCTTGATTCAAAACAATGATGTCCGGTTCGTAGCCGGATTTATCACGGTACGGTTTGACAATCGATTCTCTGGGGATTGTCCAAATGTCGATTTTACCCATATTATCAATTGTTGTTATCAACCTTCCAGCGAGAGAGCCTGTTAAATTTGAATGCTTCCCTCTAGGCTTAGGCATCTCTATAATGACTCCATCATGCAATTCGTACCGGACTTCTGAGTTTTCTGGATACCATTCGATAAATTCATCAAAAGTATATAATTTTGCTTCGGTTTGTGCTTGGGCTTTGGTCATCAGTGACTACCTCCACATATATTCAACTTTATCATTTCTCAACACGAGTATGGTGTTGAGAAACTCAACAAATGCCTGTAAATGTTGGGTTTCGTTCCTCAACCCAACCTACGTATTTTCGTATTTTTACGCTTAACCGAGCGAAATTGCACTCCGGTCACTGGTCACTGGTCACTGTTCCCTGATTCCGCCTTTTCTCCTGACGGTTGCGAACTGCAGAACGCAGTACCTTGAGTTTATAAGGGTCAGCATCTTTGCGCCAGAGCAATTGATATCCGTTGAGAGTAGCACAGTGCTCTGCCAAACATTTAAGCCAACCGGAACGATGACTGATACTGCGCCAATCATCCAATAGTCCCCAGTCTTCTTCTTGGCGGGTTAGTTTGGCAAATTTCTCGTAAAGTGGATAATCCGGTGTTACTAAAGCCTCTTTATAATGAAGCACGGGCGGATTATCATCTGTATCATAATCTCGATAGCTGACGTGCAAGTCTTGTAAGTTAATAATCATACAAGTCTTGAGTGTCGGATGGGGGTCTGTATCAAAGTTGGGGTAGTAGAGATAAGAAATTTTGGCACTTTTGGTGTGAAATTTAATAACATTTGCTTCTTCCAAACGACCAATAGTACGACTTGCACAACCTTCATAAAGGCGCAATAGGGAATCGAGCGATTGTAGGGCTGAGATATGAACCCATAGAGAATTTGGCAGTTTTTTCCCCACAGGGCTGTTCTGACAACATTCCTGAATAATTTCTAGATTTCCTACACTGAGCAGCATTATATCAGCATTGACACAGGCTTGCTTGTAAGTGCCAAATAAGCCTTTAATGTCTTCCTGAACTTCGGGGGCTAAATCTCTCAGTTTTGGGCGATGGCTGAACTGGCTCAAAGCGAAATAAACCATCAAGTCTTGACGGCGTTTTTCAGAAATTTCCTCCCATTCTTCCAGGTTGGTTGCTTGCAAAATGACTTGAAAAGCACGTCGCAGGGTACCAAATTCTGAATTGATATTATCTTCTTGTGGCAGTTCACCTTTACTAGGAAAGCGACCCCGTTCTGTAAAAAAAGCCATCAGGGGTGCAAGCAGTTCTTGATAATCTTCAAATCGTTTAATGCGAGAACGAACTCTGGGGGTTGTGGCGCGAGAACGGTAGCGAGAAGCTCGAAACAACTGTGCTTGAGCTTCATCGCGGAAAACAAAATAAACGCCTAAAGCAACGGGAATGGCATCAACACCAAGAACTTGGTCAATGTAACGTTTGAGTTCTTCTTGCTCGTAGTACTTCTGAAAAGTATTGCGGGTTGTGATGACTCCATCTTCATAAGCAACAACACCCCTGGTGGAGTCAGCTATCAAAACTTGGGCTGAGACAAGCAGAACTTTACGGGTGAGTTCCCAAGCTAGAAGCAGCGCCTCTCGCCGTTCGCTTGGAGTTTCTATAACGTTTATGACGTACCCAAGATTGACGATATCGGCAGAAGTTTGGGGCGTCTCTGGTGAGTAGTAAGGGTCCCAGCCCATACTGTTATAACCTTTTTGGGCAATTCGACGAAGATCGCCGCCATGTCCGCAACCATAGTCAAAAAAGGTGGTTTCTGAAGTAAATAAGTTGGCATCCATTGCTAGGCGCACGGGACGGGACAAATCGTTGCGGTAAATTGCCGCTTTATGACGATCTATCCGAGGTACAGATGATTCACTAGCAGGTTTTGCTTGTTGCTGTGATGTACTGGGAGTTTGATGTTGTATGAGATGATGTCCCTGAATTTCTACCCCAAAGGCTTGCAAGCGCCTTTGCCATCCTTCTCGCGTACCAATGTTTCTAGAATCGTTCAGTAAACCTAATGTTTCTTGAGCGATCGTCAGTTCAGCAAACTGTTGGTATAGGGGATAGTCTGGTGTGACAAAGGTTTCTTTGCGATGGAGAATGGGAGGATTTTCTGAGGTACTGTAGTCCCGGTAAATTGTTTCTAGAGTTTCGGTATCAACCTGGATACTTGCTTTTAGGGCTGGATGGGGGTCTGTATCAAAATCTGGATAGAATAGGTAGGAAATTTTTGGCTTGCGGGTGCTAAATTTTACAAGCGTTGCTTCCTGGGCTTGGGGAACTACACTTCTGGTACGGCTTTCATATTGCTGGAGTAAGGGGTCAAGGGCGGATAGTGCTGTTGTGTGGACGTAAAGAGCTTCTGGCAATAGCTTACCAACTTGACTTCGCTGACAGCAGGATGCGATCGCCCGTAATGACTCCACACCCAGTTCCGCTCTAACCTGAGATTTCTCAGTTAAGCTAGTTGCCTCAAATTTGTTCAAGCTATCATTATCTAGAGCCATTGGGCTTACTTGTGGAGAACTGCTACTAGCAAAATCGCTGAATGCCTGACTGTAATGTTAATCTTCGCACAATCAATCGTATTTGAATCACTTTTTCCAAGTTTTTCACCACAATCAAACAAAGGAGTAATATGACTATTGCATCACCCGTAGAACGTCTTTTGAAATTTGAGGAGTACTTAGCTTACGATGACGGAACTAATGACCGCTATGAGTTGGTTCGTGGGAGACTGCTTTTAATGACGCCTCCTACTGTTAGACACCTGTTAATTGCCAAGTTTATTGAACGGATTTTAGATGCTGAAATCAATCGATTGAAATTAGCATTGGTCGCTTTAAGAGAAGCGGGGGTACAAACTGAGGTTGATAGCTCCAGATTACCCGATGTTTGTGTGGTAACAGAAGAGCAAGTATCAGAGCTAATGGATCGAACTGCTGTTTTTCGCGTTCCCGCACGACTAGCTGTTGAGATAGTTAGTCCTAGTTCTATAAAACGGGATTACGAGGAAAAACCCCCCGAATACGCTAACAAGGGTATCCCTGAGTACTGGATTGTTGACCCCATGAAAAACCAAGTGACGGTATGTCTCTTAATCAATGGTGGTTATGAGTCAACCGTTTTTATCGGAACACAGCAGATTGTCTCTCAGATCTTTCCTGAATTGGTGGTGACGGCTGAACAAATTCTAACTTCGAGATAAGGAAGGCAAATCACGACCGATCCCTGTTTTACGTAAATTCACCAGTTAGATTTATGTTGCAAAAGAAACAATTGTAGTGCTATGCTGAGTGCAGTCATTTATCAGAAATAGTCGAGCTTTTAACTTACAACCTAAGCATCCCTTTACCCGAAACATGGTTTCTCTGCTACAGTTTTCCTGTTACTGAAAGTAAAGGTTAATGGTATGTAGTGCCAAAACGAGAAAGTCAAGAACTTGTGATAGAAGCTTGCCAACGACTCTACATGATTAAAGGTTGAATGCGATCGCCCTTGGCGCAAGCCGTACCTGGCTTATCGCGACTAACGACACTGTTTTCCAAATGATCGCGTTCAGTTAAGTTGGGTGCTTCAATCGTCATTAGTTCAGTTATACTAAGGAGCTTAGACTTATTATTTAAGCTGGGTTGCTTTAAGTTGGTTTACGCTGTTGTCGTCAAAAGCTAAAATTGCTGGTTGATTGAGAACTGCTGTCAGCCAAATTGCTTAACGCCTGACTGTAACCCGAACAGTGCGCCAAAATTAGGATTTTCATAATTTTGCCCTATAATTTGTTAATTTATATGAACTCATGGGAACACAAATTAACCTTGACTTAGATGTTGATATTCAACCAGTTGTTGACGTTAATCCCGTTTTTGCTCGCCATGAAACCTTTCACCCTCGGTTTGGTTGGATAAAAAAGGGTTTTGATGCTGCTGTAAAGGATTCAAGTATCTTTTTGCGGGAAGATGCTCCCGTGCGGCTGGGCGTAGGAAAAAACATGGTGAGTTCTATTCGTTACTGGTGTAATGGGTTTAAAGTGCTGGAAGAAGATCGCCCATCTAATTTTGGCGATCGCCTTCTCAGCGATGATGGTTGGGACCCGTTCCTTGAAGATCCAGCATCGTTATGGCTTTTGCATTGGAATTTACTCAAGCCACCATGTAATGCAGCTGCATGGTATTTTGCGTTTAACCTTTTCCGAAGCACAGAATTTTCACAAGACGAATTACTGAATGGATTGTGTAGCTACAGAGATAATGTTGCATCTCGCATTGTTGAATCTTCATTAAAAAAGGATGTTAGCTGTATTTTAAGAATGTATGTAGAACAAGGAACCTCTAAAACTGGTGTTAGTGAAGATAGCTTGGATTGTCCCTTCACGGAACTGGGAATTGTTCATACAGCAGGAGATTCCAGACACTATACTTTCCGAATAGGTGGAAAAGGGAATTTACCTGCTGAAATAATCGTTTCCGCTTGTTTGGAATACGCGAGTTGGGTGGGACGAGAACAAAGAACTATCTCTATATCCCGTCTAATGTACGAAATTGGTAGCCCTGGAATGGCGTTTAAGCTTTCGGAAAGTGCAGTATGTGATGCTATCGAAGAGGTAGCAAGAAATTTCAACTCAATTGCACTTTCTGAATCTGCGGGCTTAATTCAATTTTCATACAAAGAAAAGCCAGATGTGCTTGCAGAAAAGATTTTAGACGAATACTACAGAGGTTAGGTTGGTGAGACAAAAAATGAACAAATTCTTATCTGAATATTTCGACCTTCGGCGGCGTTATTCTCGTTCCATCAACATTGAGCGGGATTTTGATAACCTTGATACTTTGGTGGGCTATATACCTACTGAAAGAACGGTTGATGCAACAAGACGTATATTAGCGGGATTGACTGGAACCTCTAACCATCGTGCTTGGACGCTGACGAGCGTATATGGTACAGGTAAATCTGCCTTTGCTCATTTTTTCGCATCTCTATGCGCTCCAGAAACAAATGAAGTACGTGGTGCGGCTTTAGAACTGGCATCCTTAACATTCGGTTCTCGTAGTTCTGAATACGAAGTTCTTACAGAAAGTATACCCAAACAGGGTTTGTTCCGGGCTGTGGCTACAGCACAAAGAGAACCAATAAGCAATACAATTGTTCGTGCATTAGAACGAGGAGCCGAAGCTTTTTGGTCACCTCAAAAACGGGGTAAACTTAGCGTAGCTCGAAAACTGGTAGACCTGAGCACACAAGTTATAGAGGGAGAAAAGATAGACAGTCGGGAAATTCCGATTCTGGTAAAGGAAGTAGCTTTGGCTGCTGAAACAGATATTTTGCTGGTAATTGATGAATTAGGTAAAAATTTAGAATTTGCTGTCCAAAACCAAGGTGCTGAAGATTTATATCTGCTACAGCAACTAGCTGAACTTTCAAATGATAAGAAAGTATATGTAGTAGGTGTGCTGCACCAAGCCTTTGCAGATTATAGCGAAAGGTTAGCGACTGTACAGCGTAATGAATGGGCGAAGATTCAGGGCAGATTTGAAGACATTCCTTTTCAAGATTCGCCAGCACAAATGATGCGGTTAATTTGTCAAGCAATTGACCGTTCGGGTGCAGAAGGGCTGCGGCGTGCAGTTCAAAATCGAGCAGTTGAATGGTTTGATAGTTTGCCTAGCGATATAAAAGCTGACTACACACCAGCATTGCTATTTGATACTTATCCTTTGCATCCCATCACAGCAGTAGTGTTACCTACGTTATGCACTCGATATGCTCAACACGATCGCTCATTATTTACATTTCTCACGAGTGCTGAACCATATTCTTTTAAAAATTTTCTTAAGGAAACAAAAGTTGAGGGTCATGTTTTACCAACACTAAAGCTGGATCAACTCTACGATTATTTTATGGAAGCAGTTGGTACGGGTTTTGCTTCTCGACCAAATCTTCAGCGTTGGGTGGAAATTCAGAATTTGATTGCTGATGTTAGTAAACGTTCCGATTCTGATGATAGTTTACGGGTTTTGAAGACGATTGGCATTCTGAATCTCGTGACGACTACAAGTCCTATGAGGGCAACTCGTAGTCTAGTTACATTAGCAATGTGTGACGCTCCTTCTGATAGTGCCAAAAACTATTGGGAAAAAGTGATTGAGAATCTTCAGCAAAGAGGTATTATTACTTATCGTCGGCAAATAGATGAACTGAGAATTTGGCAGGGGTCTGACTTTAATGTTGATACGGAACTCACCACTACTATAAATAGCGATCGCTCGTCTTTAGTTGATCTTCTTTCTAACATCCGTCCCCTTTCACCAGTAGTTGCTCAGCGTCATAGCTATAAAACAGGTACAATCCGGTACTTTGAACGTCGCTACATAGATAGTTTAGAGGATTTCAAGGAATTGGAATGTTCAAGCAATAATTGTGATGGTTTGGTTGGTTACTGGATGGATGACTCTGAACCAACTCATGTACCTGTGACGACAGCTGATGGTAAGCCTCTAATTATACTGTGTGCAGCTAAGTTAGATATATTGCGAATTCGAGCGAGAGAATTTGCTGCATTGAAGAAGATTCAAACAAATGCTCCTGAGTTGCAAACTGATGGCGTAGCGAGATTAGAAGTTCGCTATCGTTTGGTACAAGCTGAACAATTGTTGGATGAAACCCTTTCCCAAGCATTTGATATTAGGGAAAATCACAACCTGTGTTGGATTCAGGGCAAACAAGAAGCGATCGGTCACATTACAGATTTCAATGCTAAACTTTCGGATGTCTGCGATAAAGTATACGATCGGGGTCTTATTCTTTGGAACGAACTGATTAATCGCCGTGAAGTCACTTCCCAAGGCGCAAAGGCAAGGCGGGAATTAATTGAGGCGATGCTTGAACGTTCGGAACAGGAAAGGCTAGGGTTGCAAGGGTATGGACCAGAAGTCAGTATGTATTATTCTGTACTTGCTGAAACAGAAATCCATCGTCAGGAAAACGGTGAATGGGGATTCAACCCACCAAACAAACAGTCAGGTGTTTGGACAGTTTGGGAGGCAATAGATGATTTTTGTTTGCAAGCTACGGATAAATCAGAGACGTTGGATAATCTCTATAAACTCTTTGAAGCACCTCCTTATGGTGTTAAAGGTGGTGTTATTCCGGTATTACTTGCAGCAGTTTTGTTGTACCACGTAGATGATGTCGGTGTTTATAAAGATGGTACATTTATTCCTGTTTTGGGAGGAGAGCATTTTGAGTTACTTGTGAAAGATCCTTCTCGGTTCTCTGTGAAGTACTTTGAAGTGGTGGGATTGCGATCGCAAGTCTTCAAAGAACTCGAGGCGATTTTACGTAAAAAAGATGCAGCAGTTTCCCCCAAAATAAGAAACACTACCTTATTAATGGTGGTGAAGCCTTTATTTCAATTTGTTAAGAAATTACCAGTCTACACCCTCAAAACCAAGCGTTTAAGTAAAGAAGGACTAGCTGTGTTGCAAACGTTACAGCAGGCACAGGAACCTGATGTACTGCTATTCACTGCTTTACCACAAGCTTGTGGCTTACGTCCCATTGTTGCGAGTCAAGAAGATGATGGCACAGTAGCAAAAACATTGCGAAAAAAACTTGTTTCAGCACTGCATGAAATTCAAACTACATACGATTGCTTACTCAGTGATTGTCATGCCCTTCTTTACAGCGCTTTTTCCGTGCGGAGCAATGAGGAGAAACTGAGGGAAGATTTGCGGGTAAGAGCAAGTTACTTAACAGGTCACGTGATAGAACGCCGATTAAAGAGTTTCGCTGCGGCGGCTGCTGATGAAACAGCAACGGACTCCGAATGGCTAGAGTCAATAGTGATGATTATTGCTGATAAACCCGCTACTTCTTGGACAGATGAAGATGTAACAAATTTTGAAATTAAGCTGTCAGACATTGCAAGACGGTTCAAAAACCTTGAGGCATTACAGAAAGATGCTCAAACTCGTAGCAATGAGGGATTTGAAGCACGTAAAATTACAGTAACTCGCCCAGACGGGCAAGAAACTCACTCTTTGGTTTGGTTTGACCACGAAAACCAAGCGCAAATTGATGATGTGGTAGATAAATTGTGGGATATTATCAATAAATTTGACAACCCGCAATTTCACCAAGCTGTTGTAGCCAAATTGACTGAACGTGTGTTAGGCTCAACAAGAATCGATAACCTTTCTCCAAGGAGAGATAAACTTAATAGTGACCAATTAAAAGTAAACAGCGATCATTGACCAGGGCAAAAGCAAGAAGAGTATGGGTAAGAAAGAAAGACATATTTTAGGTTTATCCGGAGGCAAAGATAGCACGGCCTTGGCTGTTTTGCTACACAAGGAAATTCCGGACATGGAATATTTCTTCTGCGACACGCACAAGGAACTAGAGGAAACCTACGAGTATCTAGACCGTATCAAAGCTAGGCTGGGAATAAAAATTGAATACCTCAGCGCTGAGCGTGGATTTGACCACTGGCTTGACATTTATGGTGGATTTTTGCCCTCTCCTAAAATGCGATGGTGTACCAAAAAAATGAAAATAGAGCCGCTAGAAAAGTTTGTAGGTGATGATGAGGCTAAAAGTTACATTGGCATTCGGGCTGACGAAAATCGAGAGGGTTATATCTCCACCAAACCTAATATCAAACCTATCTTTCCCTTTAAAGAACGAGGACTCGTAAAGGCAGATATTATTCGTTTGCTTGAAGAAAGCGGAATTGGGATGCCAGATTACTATCGTTGGCGCAGTCGATCTGGTTGTTTCTTCTGCTTTTTCCAACGGAAGTATGAATGGGTAAAGTTGGCAGAGGAGCATCCAGACTTATTCGCTGAAGCTGTAAAATACGAACAGGAACATAAAGACGGTAGGAGTTACACATGGACTGAAGGAGAAACGTTATTAGAACTTCTCGAAAGAAAAGAAGAAATTATTATTGAGCATGAGAAAGCAATGGCTAGGGAGAAAATACTTGCTCCCGGTAGATCGTTAGCAGAAGCGCTAAATTCTATACTAGAGGAGGAAGATGATGAACAGCCTTGCTTTGCTTGTCATTTATGAATTAAACGCTAAAAATATAGGCTCTTCAGTATCTGTTAATTTAGCATAACAAGTACTGAAGAACCAAAATATAAAAAATCAAATCATTTTACGAGATTATTTAGGTGAATAGATGCAAAAAGAGCAAAGGCAGTTCCAAGGTGGAGTGCAGATTGCACGAATTCCTCCTGTATCAGGTTTATACGCTTGGTATTATAGACCACTTGTGGTAGATACTCTTGTTGTCAGTCAGACTATTGCATCTTTTCTTGAAACTCCAAGTGAAATGCTGACAGAGATCGAAATGCGTTATGGTGTACATTTAGTATCAAAATCTACCTTGAAATTTGTGTATGGATCTCAAAGACAGATAGCGTCAGAAGTACTTGATGAAGTTGTAGCTTGCGCTGAAAATTTTCTAATTGACTTGTTTAAATCTAATGCCTTGTATTTTTTTACTAGACCCATTTATATAGGTATAGCAAAGAATTTATATCGAAGAGCTTATTTACAACACTATATATCTTTAGATGAGATGTGGAATGATACTTCCTCAATCAGTAAACACCTGAATATCTTTCCTAATGCAAGTGTTAAATCCACTATGAAGCAGCTAAATATACCTCATTCATTTCCTCTTGAAGCAAGAGTTAGAAGAATAGCTCCAAGAGACTTAATGGTACATATATTTCCTACTAATTCTCTTCCGGCTGAAATTGGTGAAGATAATGATGATACCGAATTTGATACTACTTCTAGACGTGCTTTAGAAAAGCTTTTACAACTTGTCTCAGATCCAATATGCGGGAGGCGCTAATTTATGTCATTCAGTTTTGGAGTCCAGAAAGATCCAATTTACGGAACTTACGGTGAATTTACTATTGGCTCTGATGATAATAAGGTACGTGCTCAATTTTTATTAACAAAGATGAAACCTGGTTCTGAAGGTAGCTGGGAGAATGCTTTAGCCTCTCAGATGGTTCCTTGGCGTGAAGTGTTCAATATTGAGGAATTAACCTTTGATGAACTTCTACAACGCGATCTTGATGACTCTCGTGTTGCTCACGACCTCATACCTTACTTACTAGGAGCTTCAGGTGCATTTGCTAGATTTTTTCCACCAATTCTAGCAGTTTTAGTTCCTAAAAGAACCGATAAAACTGGCATTAAATCTTATTATCCTAATCCACCTAATCAAAGTGAAGTTTCAATTAGCTTTGGTGATTTATTTGATTTTGAAATAGCAAAAATTGGAGAACAAATTAGTCCTCTTGGTGTAATTAGATATAACAGACAGCAAACAGCTTTCATTATTGTGGATGGACAACATCGGGCTATGGCAGTTTTAGCCTTGCACCGTCAGATTAATGATAGCTGGGCAGGAAATAGTTATGCTGCTTTTTACAATCATCTTTCATTAAAAGAAGCTCAAATCAGAAATATAGAACTACCAATATGCATAGTTTTCTTCCCCGATTTATATGAAAATAACGAGAAATATAAACATAAGGGTATTGATTTAAAAACAATATGTCGAGAAATATTTTTAGTTGTTAACAAAAATGCTAAGCCAGTTAGTAAATCACGAGAACTTTTATTAGATGACGAAGACTTGGCAGCAAGGATGATGCGAGAAACATTGTCAAAGCTTAAAGGTCGTGGCGAGTCAGAAGCATCAATTGCCCGAATCTATTCTTTTGCATTTGGTGATGCAGTCTCAGAAGCACAACATAGGAAAACCGAAGTTGTTGTAGGTCAGCTTGAATACACATCTGCTGTGGCTCTACATAAAATGCATGCAGCAGCATCTTTCGGTATGCCTGCAGCTTTTAATTTAGAGCAGACACAAGATATTACGGATGGTAGAAAGACACAAAACTCAGAACGTTCAGCCTCTATTCTAATAGGAACAACACTTCAAAAATGGTCTTCACTTTCTCGTCGTTCTGGTAAATATCACTCTCCTGATGAAGTTCAAGAAGCTGTTAAGCTTTTGGCAGATGTAACAGATGCCGTCATACTTCCACTTTTTGACAAATTCCATCCCTTCGCTGTACATAACTATGAAATGAGAGCTTTACGCACTCGTTTATCAGACCCAGCATTGAAAGGAAATCCTATTCAACACAAATGCTACAGCTTATTGTTTGAAGGCAGTAATGTAAGAAACGTTTTTGATGAGCATATCAAGCGTCTACGAGAAAGGCAACAGAATGAGGAAAGCGCTGGTAATGATTACATCACCAATCAACTGGATGATGCTCTCTCAACGGCTTCTGCTCTTACTATGAGGCAAGAAGAGATAAAACGTCGAAGAGCAGCAAGGCTTTTTAGTATTGATTATGACAAGTTTTTTTCGATAGAAGGTAGCGAATCTGATCAAAAAGAGTTGCTTATCCGTGCTAAGTGGATTTTTGATACAGTGTCTACCCAAGCTTTCCAGCTAGGATTTTTAATGGCTGTTCATTCAATTGTTGAATTGTTAATAGAACCGGGAATATCTTACAACAGACGATTCCAAGTTATTGAATTTATAACTAATCTATATATTGCTGCACTCAATACCTATTTTTCTTCTAATTCCGATGTTGAGCATCGTACTTTAACAGGTTTTGTAAATGAAGATAGAACTAGAATATTCGATCCTAATCACTTGAGTCTTCGAGGACTTCTTTCACAAAGCATATCAGAACTTAATGAAGAACAATGGATATTCTTCCGATATGCAATTTTAGAAATAATTCACTCAAAATATGCTTATAAGACAGTATTAAATCAATTAAACACAGATAGCGCTCCTTCGCTAGCAGAAGCCTATAAAAATTCTTTACCAAATATAATAGATAGCATTTTAAAATTGCGAGCAGATTATATAGAGGCCGCTGTCAAAAAAACTCTGAACTCAAATGAATATAAACAAGAAATTCAAATGCTGTATGCTAGGTTAACTGGTGAAGGTAAAGACGCAAATGAAATTGAGAAAACTGTTCAGCAAAGACAAGATATTGTAGAGTCAGAGGTACGCGAAAAGAGCAAGCAAAATATTTATGCGAGTTTAGGAGAATTCGCAAAAGCGGAGAAAATCGTGAATCGTTTGCTAAGTATTACGGTTGAAGAAACGTAGGGTTTATTATAAGAAAAATGACTTCAAGTAGAACGTATGAATACAGAAAGGAAAAGTTAGAAATTAAAATTTGACACATGAATTAATTATGGGGAATTTAAGAAAACTCAAGGAAAATAATTTTATGTCTAATCGATTTTTAACTGAATTGATAACTCACTCAAATCTGAGTTTGTGTTGTTTAGCCTATTATTTTCAATAACTTGTTATTCATCTAATAAATAATTAACAAATTGACATCATTAAATATGAATTAGACATTTCTTTAATAGGAGGGTGTAATGGAAATATCAAGAGCGTTTAGCACGGTTAGTGAATCAGTATCATATTTTTTTAGAAGACCAGGAATTGGATATTATATTCCTCTATACCAACGAGAATATAGCTGGGATGAAGAAAACATTGAACAATTGATGGATGATATCTGTTCGGGTGTTAAAGACCTACTTGACTCTGCGGATACGCTTCACTTTATGGGAACTATCATTCTAGTGACCGAAAATGATGTTGAAAACAATGTAAAGCCACAAGATCCTCGTGCTCTTCCTACTCGTATAGATAATGTTATCGATGGACAACAACGGCTATCAACTATTACTTTACTTGCCTGCTGTTTATACAGAAGAATATGCGAAATTACAAAACAATTGCCAGAAAGAGATGAAATGGAAGAATTACAGGAAGCAAGTAATACTTATTTAAATACTCTCTTAGATGTATTTTCTGTTGACCTTATGCGTGGTAAACCTAATCGTAAGCCAATTCTTATTAGAGGTTCAATTGATGGATGGACATTAAGTGGAGATGATAATAAGCACTATAAATCCGATGTTTCTTCATTTCTAGCAAGCTTTATATGTGCTATTTATCTTAATCCAAATCAATATCCGGATCCGAGAAAAAACTCGCTCGTTGCGGATAATTTGAAAGCCATGAAATTCTGGCTCGATAAAATTGAAAACGCACATAAATTAAGTACAGAAGACTTTCCTCCAGCTTGGGACATACTGGAAAAGGTAAATCAAGTAGACTTATGGAGTTATCAGCGACCAGATCTAGTTAATTTAATTCAGCATCGTAACACTCCAATGACTGATGAACAAGAAAAAGTCTGCTCACTTGTACAGCTTTTTGCCTTTTGTTATTTCTTACTTGAACGATGCTGCCTCACCTTAATCCAACCAGTGTCCCAAGTTCGGGCATTTGATATGTTTCAGTCCCTAAATGCAACGGGGACTCCCCTTACAGCTCTAGAAACCTTCAAACCATTGGTTGTTAATTATGTTGACTCAAAGGGGAATGGATTTCAGGGTTCAAAATCAGAAGAATACTTCACACAAGTAGAAAAACTAATGAGTACCTTGCGAAGTGCTTCTAGTAAAAACAAACGAACAAATGAATATCTCAACCTTTTTGCACTAGCATATGATGGAAAAAAGTTATCAAAGCAGTTTAGCGCCCAGAGAAATTGGTTAATAGATGAATATATTAAAGAAGACAAAATCAGCTTTAGAGAAGAATTTGTCCGCCGGATGAGTGATACTGCTAACTACTGTAGTAAGTTAATTTATTCCTCCAATAAGAAAAACCTTTATAGTGCTTTAACTGAAATACAGAATGTAGCAGAACCAGAGAGAAAGGAAGCTATTCTTTGTCTACTTTACCTTCAGGATGCAGGACATAAGATGGCAAATACAATTCTGAGTCGCTTCTATGCTCTTATTTTACGCAACGAACCCAATTCAGAACGAGAATTTGTTTTCACTTGTAAAACAGTTGCAGCTTTTTTTACTATTTGGAGGTCAGCATTACCAAATACGGGTCTTGATGATGTATATCGAGACTTGCTTCACGAAAAAATGTCATGGAAAAAAGGTAATGCTGAGTTAACGGTGGAAAATTTGCGGAAATATTTTAGGAAGAAGCTAGATGATAAAGGAATAGGAAATAAAGATGACTGGAAGAAAAAAGCAGTTCAATATTTGAGATATGATAATGCTAAACAAGTTTGTCGATTTGTACTTTTTGTGACATCACATGATACTATTCCAGATCCAAGTGCTTTAGGGTTAATGAAAAATGGGATGTTACACTCTTCCCCGTACTTAGAACCAAGTAAATGGGATGATGAAAATTTTAAGCATATAGAGCACGTAGCGCCTAAATCTCAAACAAGAAATAGTATTTGGGATAAAGCGTTATATGAAAATGATGATTATGAACAAATTGGAAATTTGACTCTTCTTCCTAAAGAAATTAACAGTTCTGCTAGTAATAAAGGTTGGATTGAAAAATGGATTTACTATCGACATTTAGCAGAAACAGATCCTGATATTTTAAAAAAATTAAAGAAAGAAGCGGAAAAGCATGGAGTAAATCTATGCGAAGATACAATCAAATTACTGCAAAAGACATCCCACAAGCATCATATTGTGCCTATTGTGCAGTTAGGAGCATCTGGTAAATGGGATAAAGCTTTTGTAGAAAAAAGAACAGAGCGTATATGTGATATTCTTTGGGATCGTATGTATGATTGGCTCACTTAATCAGATGTTGAATTTGCTGCTCTAGCAATCATTTCCCAATCAGTATCGGTCAACAAAATTAAGAGGAATTTTCTTAAAAGCTCTTTTAGAAAGAAGACATCAATAGCAGTGCAGGGCGTTATGCAGTTATTGAAGCAATCAAGCAGAAAGCACATAGATATATAGGTCAAAATTTCTGATAAAAATGGATGAATTCCAAAAATCCGGTAGAGAAATTTATATTAATATCCAGTGACTAGAAAAGGTAACATCATCTACTTAGACTATCATGCGACGACTCCTGTAGACCTCAGAGTCGCACCATTGATACTGCATTACATGACCACAGCATTTGGTAATGCAAGCAGCATAGATCATGAATATGGGAATGAGGCAGAACAAGCCGTTTCAAAATCAGCTTCTCACGTTGGTAAACTAGTAAGCGTATCGCCAAAGCAAGTCATTTTTACTTCTGGTGCAACTGAAAGCATAAATATAGTTATTCAAGGCAGTCTGCTTTCTCAAGCGAACAAAAAGCACCGAATTGCTGTTCTACCTGTTGAACACAAAGCAGTTTTAGACACTTGCCACGCTTTAGCTAAACGGGGACTTGCTGAGATTGTTTACTTGAAAGTTGATTCCGAAGGGAGGCTTGACTTGGAATATCTTGAGCAAGTTTGTGCATCAGGGCTATCTTTACTTTGCGTTATGGCAGCTAATAACGAAATTGGGAACGTTTACCCCATTCAAGCTGTTGGGCAAATTGCTCAAAAGTATGGTGTCCCTTTTCTATGCGATGCTTCCCAGGCTGTAGGCAAAATTCCTATCAATTTTGAAGAGTGGGGAATTACTTATCTAGCAATCTCCGCTCACAAACTCTACGGTCCCAAAGGGTCTGGTGCTTTAGTTATCCGTAAAGGGTATCATTTAAAGCCAATATTATTCGGTGGTGGTCATCAGAAGGGCTTGCGTTCTGGAACTCTCAATGTTCCCGGTATTGTTGGCTTGGGAGAAGCTTGTCGCCTGCGTCAGTTGGAAATGGCAGAAGATGAACAAGCGATCGCTATCAAAAGAGATAGATTACAAAAATTACTGCTAAAGAAAATTCCCGATTTAGCGGTCAACGGCGATTTATCCTCTCGTTTATCAGGAAATCTCCATATTTCCATACCTGATGTTCCCAATAGTGCAGTTATAGCCAGAGTTCGGCATCAGCTAGCTATTTCTACAGGTGCTGCTTGCTCATCAGGTGTAGAAACACCTTCTCATGTTCTGCAAGCCTTGGGCTTACCCTCCAACTTAATTGAAGGAGCGCTAAGGATTGGGATTGGCAAATTTACAACGAGTGCAGAAATCGAACAGGCGGCTGAAATTCTGTCGTCTGCCGTTCATCTAATCCGTCAAGCTATGTGTTTTTAAAGCAAGGTTTATGTAAAATCTTAATTACATAGTAGTTTGCCCAAAAAGTAAGTGGATGGCAATCAATATTCAAATAGAAAAAGCATTCATCCAAGACGCCCTAGCCCTTGGCAATCAACAAACGGAGCGTGATGTGGTCAAAGTTGCCTTGGGCAAATATGTACAACGTCGCAAACAGTCTAAGGTGTTGGAGTTGTTTGGGACAATTGACTACTACGAAGATTACAACTACAAACCGCCGAGACGGGAGCCATGAGAGTTGGAGTTGAACATCAAAAACTTAATCTGTCTTGATGTATCACTTTGGAATTTTTTGGGCATCCTAAGTAAGGGCTTAATTAACTCTAGATACTATTTTTATTCTCTACCACAAAACATTCATGCCTAGGTTACAACTTAGTTTTCACACTACATTTGCTCTTAAGAAAGAAGACCTGCTTAAAATCCTTTGCACAGCTGCTGAGGAACAAGGTTTAAAAGATACTATAGAAAACTTAATGGAGAGAACAAGTTTAGGAAATAAGAAAGTTGCTCCGATGAAAAGTTGGGCGATGAGGGCAGGATTAGTTCGTGACAACTACCTTAGCCCGGAAGGAAAGATTGTTCTTGAAAAAGACCCTTATCTAAAATCAACCATCACGGACTGGTTGATGCACTTCTACCTCAGCTTTGGTGACAAAGGACTAGCAAAACCACCCGACAACCCTTCTGATTGGGGTGGTTGGTCTTACTTCGTTTATAGTTTTTTACCCGAACTCCCTACTTTCACACTAAATGAGTTAGTACAATGTAGCGCTGTTATTTTTGAGCAGGACTCTGAAAAGAGACTCATGGAAAACTTTACGATTGTTTTGAAAGCATATGCGTTGTCACCTAATAAAAATACCAAGGAAGAATCTCCTCTAAAGTATTGCCAATTTCTTACATTAGACGAAGATACATATACTACTAGAAATGCTACTTTACCCAATCCTTATCTAATTGGATACTTTCTAGCCAAATTGTGGGAACGGGATTTTGGCGATACAACCTCTGTTTTAACCGACGATCTCCTACAGCAGAAAATGGGATTAGCGCCTATTCTTGGTATAGAAACAGAAGCATTACAGGAGTGTCTCAATCAGTTAGAAACCTTGGCAATCATCGAACAGAGGCGTACTGTCTCCCCAGCCCAGATAATTCGCCGTTGGACTGACCCCTTAGCTTTGTTGGAAAAAGCATATGCTGATGGCTGATTGAAAATTGTGTGAGGTATAATCAGTGCGTTCGCGAAGCGCAAGCCGTACCCGGCTTATCGCTAGCAACCACAATCTGATTTTAAAAATATTGCAAAACCTGTCCTTTCAAATTAGAACTCAGAAAAAATCACAATTGGCAAAACTAATATCCCTCGTTTTGTGGGGTTGGAAAGCGAGCGCTATAATCTCCCTAGCATATCAGTTGCTGCGGTTTAAATTATGTTCTTTTAAGTAGTTTATAGTGTTTTCTACTCCTTTCCCGCCCAAAGACTACCTACTTAAATGAACCGCAAATGTACATTCGCAAATTAAATGTCGTAATTCGCAAATTTGTGTCGTTTTTCGCAAATTAATGTCGTTTAGAATAGTTTGTCTCATCAATTCAATTATAGGAACTTTTCGCAAATTAATGTCGTCCTGTTTCTCCATTTAGTGTCGATTAACAAATTAATGTCGCTGTTAACGAATTAATGTCGTCGAATTAGTTCCAACTAACGTTAACAAATTAATGTCGTCTAACATAATGTCTTGCTACTGGACTAATTGACAGACTTACCCTAGGGTGTTGATTTTGTTGATTTTTAGTAAATTTGTACTATATGGCTTTATTTTCGTTGAAAGCGTTACTTAGCAAGAGTTTCAGTTCTAGTCAAGATTCTCAAATTTTGCATGAACAACACTCCAAAAAAGGCACAGAGTCAACACCCCAGACTTACCTCTATTTTAGGCTTACTTTTGTATTTTAGTTGTGTGTGATTACTCTTTCCTAAGCCAAAGTGGTATTGGACACAACCTGACGCTACTATCCTTGAAAACTGTTGCTAGTTCTGTTTGAAATTCACAGTCAAATAATTCCTGACGTATCTGCTTCAAAAATACGAATAGTTTAGCTTTGCGTAAGTGTATATAGTGTATATAGGACTCCTATTTGATTTTTGAAATACAGGTAGAGTGGGCATTGTCCACCAGTAATATCATGTGTGCGGCATAGCCCACCCTACAGTACTGAGATTTTTTCACAAATCAGGTAGGATTGCTATATGCAACTTTTTGCTCTTTAGTTGATAGTTCGGCAGGAGAATTCAGTGACTAACGGACGCATTTCAATCGCACTCCTGATATCGTGTTCTCCTCTCTTTAGCCTTCACACAAGTGAATTTTTTGTTACTATCTTCTACTGAACTGATTCTATAGCCAGATAATTGTTGAAATTTTTGAAAAATAACTTGACCCTATTTTGCACCAAATCTTTCAATCCATCTTTAGTACGGATGGTTGTTGAAACATTCCGGAGGGATTGGTCTACCCCGGTACATCATCAATCTTTCAACCCACCTCTAGCCGGGATACTTGTTAAAACTCCAGCCGCAACCAGGATTCCACCAACAGTGGCACTCCTTTCAACTTACCCCTAGCCGGAATGGTTGTTGAAACCAAAAACGCCAGAAGATACGCATTAGGAGGAGTTAATTCTTTCAACCCACCTCTAGCCGGGATACTTGTTAAAACTCGCACTCTCAGATCTTCTGCCCACTCCAAAGGATCGGCTTTCAACCCACCCCTAGCCGGGATAGTTGTTGAAACGTGCGATCGCATCAGGCGATAACTCGCATCCTCCGCTTTCAACCCACCCCTAGCCGGGATGGTTGTTGAAACTCCCACGCAAGGCGGCGGAAGAAACCGACTTCTTTCAACCCACCCCTAGCCGGGATGGTTGTTGAAACTTTTTGAAGTTGAGGGGATTGCGATCCAAATGAATCTTTCAACCCACCCCTAGCCGGGATGGTTGTTGAAACCCTTGGGCAATTTGTGCAGCTGAGGGCAATTGCCTCTTTCAACCCACCCCTAGCCGGGATGGTTGTTGAAACGTCCCATTTTGCTAAAAAATCTACCAAGCTCATTTCGCTTTCAACCCACCCCTAGCCGGGATGGTTGTTGAAACATGTTACTTATTTTTTGCTCTAGCACAGTTATTAGCCTTTCAACCCACCCCTAGCCGGGATGGTTGTTGAAACACAAATCTCCCCATGCGCTTGACTCGGTGCCATTTGCTTTCAACCCACCCCTAGCCGGGATGGTTGTTGAAACTGGTGCGGGTTGTAAGCGAAAAATTTTCACCGTGGAACTTTCAACCCACCCCTAGCCGGGATGGTTGTTGAAACTCGCTCGCCTCTGCACGTCACGATCTTTACACCCGCACTCTTTCAACCCACCCCTAGCCGGGATGGTTGTTGAAACGCGCTTGATGGCTTTCAAGAGACTCAATTTTTACCTTTCAACCCACCCCTAGCCGGGATGGTTGTTGAAACGCGTAAGTCGTGTTTGACTCTAGATCCATAGGAACAACTTTCAACCCACCCCTAGCCGGGATGGTTGTTGAAACTCTACCCGTCTAAAACCCTTATTATTTAGAGCGTTACACAAGCATATTTGGCAAGGCTGCGTAAAAGTAGCTCTATCTTAAAACCAAAAAACTAAATTAATTAACAACCTAGATTTTGAAATCAAGATATAACAAGGGCTTCCGTGTTTTGGCAGGACCTCAGGGTTTTTGCCCCCGCTTGGCTTTGCCAAAAAAATATTTGGGAGGGTTCCCCCGACGAAGGGGGTGATTCAGTAGCCACCACTGCGGTAATCCGCACCGTTACTAGAACGGCTAGTCTTTTTCAAGACATACTCCTTTTGCTGGGAGCGCACCTATCCTGTCTTGCGACAGCAGCATCAGAACTGACTTTTTACGGTAAGTCTTAACTAACGAAATTACGTTACTTTTTCCACATAACGTGAAAAGTCAGAGCATGAGAAGCGGGCAGCTACCAGGGTCAGAAAGCAAAACGGTTTTCCAACCGTCAAACTAACCCAGATTTTCCACAGTACAGAGACTCTTAAAGAGCATGAACTGCGGCGCTATTAGTACTCTACCATATTAGGTGAGGTTGACCAAATCCCCAACAACTTATAAGAATTTGGGGATTTGGGAGCCTGTCAAACAATGTAGTAAAGTATTGATTCTTTATTAGCTTATGATATTTTCAAGGTACGGTATTTTAATAACTAACCCAGACTAAGTTGGCGTTCGTTATAGGCAAATAAAGCTAAATCTCGTGCTTGTTCTTGGGAGCTACCTTGGATTACTTGCGATCCACGTTCAATTGAAATTCCAGCTTTTGTAGCTTGGCTTTCAAGAATCTGTGATAATCTATTATAACTCCATTGATGAACGCTTATCCGATACTGTTTGGCATATTGTTTTTGACCTTCTTTATATCCTGGAATCTTTTTTTCGGCTTTAGCTTGAACTTCATTATGTATGATTTCCCTCATATAGCGAAGTTTAGGCAAGACAATACTACTAGCTTGATAAGTTTTTGCGATCGCGACAATCGATTTTGCTAGCAATCTGTCTACATACTGCCCTAACTCTGAGTCTCCAAATGAATTTGGTGCGCCTTGTTTCTGAGCTTTGTGACGTTCGTGAGAAAGACGTTGCTTTTGTTGCCGCAGCCGGTTTGCAAGGTTGTAGTTATCTCCGAGTAATTGTTTGAAACTGCGGTAAGTAAGGACTTTCTTGGTTGCAACATCTACGACGGCAACAGTGGCTGGGTTTTCCAAACTGAAGCTTACACCGATCGCAATATGAGATTTACCCCGGTAACTGGGCTTGCTAGGGCGGTTGGGAAAAATATTGTTCAATCTCTCCCTCTCACTGTGCTTGGCTTGTAAACGCTCAAGTTGAGTCTTACTCAGATTAACTTCTTGCTCCCGCTTGCTAATAGTTTTTTCAACCTGAGCGATCTTTTCAGCTCGCACCTGTTCCGTTCCTTCAAGTGTCCATAAGCGTGTATCGATAGTGCAAGAAAGAATTAGGCGATGAACATTCCAAGGATCTCCTTTTTCCGCGCTTTCTTTCCATCTCAGACGAGTGGAACAAAGCGTCAATAACCCAGCAGGGTACTCCTTTTCGCTACCTTTTTTATCACCATTTTTCTTGATTTGAAAGTCTTCTACAAAACGTTGAAACCAATGAAGTTGACGGCGATCGCAATAAACTTGAAATTTATGTTTGGCTGAACCATTAAAGTAAACAAAGATTCGACCTTGCTCGTTGGTAAACCAAGTCATATCTTCACTAGTTTCATAAGCTACAGGAAAAGGAACAGAACTAGCTTCTCTTAAGAGTTGGGCTTGCCAAGCTTTTGCCTCATCCTCATTTTCAGGAACATTTCGGGTGGCTTCTTCTAGCGTTTTCAACCACTTATCTCCGGTTAAATCGCGACCTTTAGGTATCCGACTTTTCAGTTGATTTCTTAAACGTTCAATTTCTATTTCCTTTTTTCGCCGTCGCTTTTTAAATTTCTCTGAATCTTCATCAACTTCACTGACTTCACAGTCATTTTTAAGGAGATAAGCAAGGGCAGCTCGTGTCAGGCTTTCTTCAGCTTGTTCGTAAGCTTTTAATATAATCTCGAAAAGCGTAGGGAGATCTTTTGTCGCTTGGCTTTTTTTAGTCTTCTTCTTTTTTCTCTTAGAGGATGTTTGATTGCTCGGAGCGCACCCCTCAGTAACTTTAGCAAGAATTTCCCCAGCTTTAGCTCGAATAATATCCAAACTACAATTGCTTTCTCGTTCCAGTTCCACATCACTTTTGAGCATCTTTAACCAGCGCTCTTTACCTTCTAGTCTGTCCGCCCGTCGTTTTTGTAACGCAAACCAGGATTTGTAAATGTACTTTACCAGAGCAACTGCCGAAGTACGAAAACGACCGGGCTGATTTGCAAAAGGTTCTCGATCTTCTAGGGACTTGCACAAGTTCTCAACTGTCTTTTCAGGCATCTTGCCTGCTTGTACCCAAGTATCAAAATCTGGATGTTGTCCTAACTGCTCCAACAATTCATTAATGAGTGGCGTATTCTTCTCAGCCATAAGTTCCCAAAAGTAGCGCAGGGTCGCTTCTTCTGCAACTAGGCGGCATTGAATCGTGATTGTGCTCATAAGGGTTATTTAGCACCAATTGAACGGGCACGAAATTTAAATGTCTGAGTAGGAAAATTTTTTGTAGTGACGAAGCAGACTCTACAAACAGATGATTTTAACTATCGCTTTTATTATGAGCGCAAACGCGCAATAGCGCAAGAGCTTTTTAGCGCAACTTAATTTTTGTTCATATACTGTGCAACAATTAAGCCCGAAATAAGGTTTCGTGTTTAAATGGCAGAAGAGACAAGAGAAGTTCGCGGCAGAATACCCAAAAATTTAAAAATTGTCTTTGAAGTGGCTTGTGCTCGTTTGGAAGTCACCCAAACAGCGGCTTTAGAGGAGGCAATTAGAGACTGGTTGAAAAAAAAAGAGTCTGAGACTGGTGAAAAGTATTTGGAAGATTGAGGATGGGTTTTGACATTGCAAGGAGATTCCCCGTCTTGGTTTGGGACGAAGAATTGTCGCGATCGCACCACGGTCTTTTCTTTAAGAGGACGTAGAAAAATAACCCCCAATGGTTTTGGGGGTATAAGTGACTGATGTGTTACAGTCAAAAAAACTACTGCACCAAAATATAACGAATTAAAAGACTCATCACCTCACCGGGGTTGGTCGTTGGTAGCAAAGGACTCCACGCCCCAACTTCGGCATAGCCAAGGACTTGTAAGGCGTGAATTGTGCTGGTGACAGTCTTGGGAGAACCAATGAGCATGTGTTTTATGGGTTCTCGATTTGAAGCTATTTCGGTAGTGACTTGAGATGCCGATTCGGCTGTATTTGGATCGTCGTTACTGGAGACAAAATTTTGGGTCAACATAGTTCACCTGAAGTTATTTGTTTGGGGATCGAGAGAGATGCGGATAGTCCGCATCCCATGTGTTAGTGGGAATTATTTATTTGGCAGCAATAACTACGTCACTGCCGAGCGAGCCAGTCACTTCGTGATAAAGAATCCAGTACTTCGCATCTTCATCGCTTTTGCAGTCAAGGAAAACGTCGTTAGTCTGCGCTGGTCGGGCGACCCACTTACCACTAAAAACAGTCCGGTAAAAAGTGCCCAGCAATTTCATCCCGTGCCACAGCTTATAGAGAGTGCCAAAGTCTTCATCGGGATCTCCTTCTATCTCAACCAACTCCAACAGTTCTTCTATCCGTTCAGAGACTTCAGCCGAAACCCTTTGCTTTATGGAATCCCATTCAACGGTCGTGAGTTCGGTAAATGGTTTATCTAGCAAATCGTTATTAAACAAGGCAGAGGCTTGATGGCAGAAGGCAGAAGGGATATCTTTGCCTGAAACCCGTGGCTCAAGCGAACAAGAATCCAATATCCCAACGACTTTGGCGTTGCTTAATTCAGATAGAGTTGAATCCGCAGCCTTTAAGAACCTTCTGCCATCAAGCCTCTGCCTCCTGCCTTCTTCAACTAACCCCAATCCGGATTGTGCGAGTGCTGCTGCCGCTTCGTAGGGCGTACTGTATTCGGTGCGATCGCAAACGAGGTCAGTCATCCAGCGCCTATTGTTTGTGAAATGAATTAAGCCAATATCCAGTAACCCGTTAAAGACTTGATAGGTGAAAGAAGAAATTTGTTTGAAGGTCAAGTCACCAGATGAAACTGAGGTAAGTTGTGTTTTGATTTTCTTCGCTTCGGTATGGATTTGCAAAAGTTCACCAGCGCCAACAATACCCTCTTTCACCAACCGCCGCAACGCTTCACAAACGGCATCAGCCAATTCTGGGTAAGCGATGGTACGGTAGCTGTTTTTGCAAGCAATCCAACACGGAACATCGCACTGCTTTTGGTAGAAGGTGAAGCCATTGCCAAGTGCAAATTTGTAACCGGGTGCGGGTTCAGTTTGAACTTCAGTGGATGGGACTTCAAGAACGCTTTCAACTGCCTCAACTTCCCTCACTTCGGTTGGTTGTACAGAGGGTTGGGGAAGAGTTTCAGCCACCTCTATTTGCTCGGTTGAAATCGCGTTTACGCAGTCGGAAGTCATTGCCCAGTGGGGCTTGGCAGCCATCTCGAACAACTTGCAGCAACCGCGAACTGCATCGAATTTTGAGCAAGTTGCACAAGTTTTTTCTTCCAGTTGAAGCTCGAGTTTAGCGACTCGTTCTTCCTGAAAGCAGAGGATGGCTGTAGCCCAAGACTGCTTGGCTCTCTTGTCCTCTACAGCGCGAGTGCAACCGAGTTCGGTATAGAGATCTCTTAGTTCGGAAAGGCACTTAACAGAAAGTTGTTGTTCGTTATAAATTGGGTGAGTCATAATTAATTTACTGAGTCCTTATTTGGGATTTAGGATTTCACAAGAGGCGTTGCTTCGTTTTTCCAGGACGGGGGCAGCGCCTTTTGTTTTGTATGTCCATTATCCCTATATTACGATACATAGTCAATACATAACGATACAAAGTTTCAATACCTTGCAATACACGTTTGGCAAAGACTAGATTGGGGATAGCACTTGAGGAAAATGCATGACAAAGACTAAGAGGCAAAGAACTTTTATATCGATTGAGATTGACCCTGAAACGAAAACAGCGTTCAGTGAGAAACTGGAACGAGAAGGAAAAACAGTAACAGCAGTTCTTAAGCAATTCATTGACGATTACTTGAAAGCTGAGACAGAGGAGGTCAAAAAATGGGATTTGGGAGAAGTGATTAAGCGATTGGAGATAGTGGAAAGAAAGGTAGGTATTGAGAATGCTCGACTAGTGGGGGAAACGTCAGCCTGAGAGAAGAAAATTTGGAGCTTAAGCAAGAAATTGAATCTCTCAGGCAAGTTCACGCTCAGTTGTTAAAACTGCTTAACCAAGAAAAACCCGCCAGTGATTCGGCGGGTTAACTGTTTTTAGTGAAAATTCGCTTGTATTGAAAAAGTATTGTAATATCAATACAAGACAAGTTGAGTTTATCAGATGAACGCGATCGCAATCGAACAAATCAACCTCTTGGACTTGCCATCACTCCCACTGGCAAGCAGGGGTAAGTTATCAGACATACCAGTCGTGTACTTTTCCATTTCCAAAGAAGGAAAAATTTTGTACATCAGGCAAGCAATCAATCTAAAACCTTGGCGCGATTCGGTGTTGGCATGCCAAACTCGCACCTACGAACTAAAAAATCTTAGGTAAGAGCAATCGCGCTCTGTATTCCCAGCAAAACCGACGCATTCTAGAGCGTTTAGAGCGCCTAGAAAACAGAGAGCAGTCAATCAAAACCCCCACTGCTATAGTATCTCAAGCTTCAGTGGGGGCTAGTTATTCACTTCAAACTCATACGATCGCGTTAAAAAGCTCAAATCTCCGCTTGCTGTGCATGGGGTTCGATTTTGTTCGTCAATACAAACGACGTAATTCCTCAATTTTAATAAAAGTTTGTCAATTTTGATTTTTGAGATTTTTCTGTATCAAACCGGACAGATCCACAAAAGACAATTCTTAACTATCTCTCTCTTAAATAATTTCCAGTCAAGAATTTTTTAAAAAAAGAGAACCAACAACCAAAATTTATTCACTCGTGGGAGTAGATATGAAAGTTGTCTTTTGTGGGTCACATCATTTAATCAAGCAATCATGATGTTATTACCACAAGAGATTCAGGACATTCGGATCGAGGTAGGAAACGCAATTTTTGCCCTTTCAACCCCCAAACTTTTGCAGCTAGCAGGGATGTTAAATTTCTATGCCTACTGCATTGTTAGACATTATGCAGCGGCTGACAAAGTAGACGGTAAGTTAGTTATAGACGCTGCCAAATTTGAGAATTTAGTAGCACTCTCAGCCGCCGGAGAGCTAACGATTACGGGCGCGGTATTGTATTTGTCAGACTACCTCCAAACGCACTGGCAAGGAGCTTATTTCAGCCCTCGTTCCATCCGCCGATGTCGGGAATTTATGCGCGATACCTTGCGGTTGTTTAATTTTGTGCCACAGATAGAAGGGACTACGACTCAACCCCCAGAACTGAGAGCGATTGACTTTCCAAGGATGCTGCTCGCCTATGAAGCGGTTGAGAGCGAACTGTGCAACAGGATGTATTTGCCCGACGGTCGCGAGCCTCACTCTAGAGAGGAGTTAGAACAGTGTTTGCCCAAGCATTTGGGATTGAATATGGTGCTGTTGTTTAACCATGCATTTAAGGGTGTTGCAGCATTCAGGAGAAAAGACTTTGAACAAGTTTCAAGCGTGCTGCAGCCAACTTGCCTGGAAACAACTTGGAACCGTTACAAAGGACTGTGGAAACCACAGCCCTACGACGTTAAGTTTTTTGGACGCATCGGGTGGAACAGGCGATCGCGCTCTTATGAAAGGTGCTTTGATGAGGACGTTTGGTTGCTGGTACGCAGCCGTTTTGCTCCGTGGGATGCGATTGCTCTTGAGATGGAGCATTTGTGCAAGCAACACACGAGACCTTGATTGCGGTAGGCTTGTGGGAAGTTGAGGCTAAGAGCGATCTTTCTGAGAGTCGGTAAACTGCCAATCGTGACCGATGTTGCGATGAGAGATCGTCACACTCCTAGGTTGCTCAGTCCAAGCTTGACCGTTTGAGAGCCACCATTGTTTGTAAGCTTTTTGATTTTTGGGATCGGGAAGTTGGTTTTGAAGTGGTCGTAGCGAGCGCTCCAATTCACGATTATTTCCATGGTAATATGCTCCATATTGATGACGCCACTTCACGAGAAATTAATACTTTGAGCCACTTATTCTACCTTTTGGCTCCTTCGTGGAATACTCAACTGGCACTTAGTTTGTTTCTCAAAAACTCTGCATACTCATGCAAAAAAACTGCATAATTTTTTCTGACTGCTATTGTTATTGAACTACCCACACCTAACTGTTGCTCACAAATTTTCAATGCTTTACTGTGCAACAGTTCTGCTTCAGTGTAACGTCCAGTGGATTTGTATAGTCCTGCCAGGTTGTTGAAACTTTGAGCGACAAGAGGATGCTCCTCTCCCAGCAAGCGTTGCAACAGTTCCAAAGCTTTGATGTAGAGTGGTTCGGCTTCCGTGTACCTTCCTTGAGATGAGTAGAGAGAAGCCAGGTTATTGAAACTGATGGAGACATCTAGATGCTCCTCTCCCAGCAAGCGTTGCCTGAGTTCCAAAGCTTTCGTGAAGAGTGATTCGGCTTCTGTGTACTTTCCTTGGAAATTGTAGAGATAAGCCAGGTTGTTGAAACTTTGGGCGACATCGGGATGCTTCTCTCCCAGCAGGCGTTGCCTTAGTTCCAAAGCTTTCGTGAAGAGTGATTCGGCTTCTGTGTACTTTCCAAGGTCTGAGTAGAGTAAAGCCAGGTCGTTGGAACTTTTGGCGACAAGAGGATGCTCCTCTCCCAGCAAGCGTTGCAACAGTTCCAAAGCTTTGATGTAGAGTGGTTCAGCTTCTGTGTACTTTCCAAGGTCTGAGTAGAGTAAAGCCAGGTTGTTGAAACTTTGGGCGACAAAAGGATGCTCCTCTCCCAGCAGGCGTTGCCTTAGTTCCAAAGCTTTGATGTAGAGTCGTTCGGCTTCTGCGTACCTTCCTTGGGTTGCGTAGAGATTAGCTAGGTTGTTGAAACTGGTGGCGACAAGAGGATGCTCCTCTCCCAGCAGGCGTTGCCTTAGTTCCAAAGCTTTGATGTAGAGCGGTTCGGCTTCTGTGTACCTTCCTTGGGATTCGTAGATAGAAGCCAAGTTGTTGAAACTTTGGGCGACATCGGAATGCTCCTCTCCCAGCAGGCGTTGCCTTAGTTCCAAAGCTTTGACGTAGAGTGGTTCGGCTTCTGTGTACCTTCCTTGGGATTCGTAGATAGAAGCCAGGTTGTTGAAACCGCTGGCGACATCGGGATGCTCCTCTCCCAACAGGCGTTGCCATAGTTTCAAAGCTTTGATGTAGAGTGGTTCAGCTTCTGCGTACCTTCCTTGGTCTGAGTAAAGATGAGCTAGGTTGTTGAAACTGGTAGCGACATCCGAATGCTCCTCTCCCAAACGGGATTGGACTACTGATACAAATTGCTCTAACCATGGTTGAGCCAGCACATATAAACCCTGTCCTTCATAAAATCTACCCAATCCATTAAAAACTGAAATTAAATTTTCATCACTGACTATATCACTCAGATTTTGTGCTACCTCTGCTAAATGTGGGATAGCATCTTTCACCGACTTAATGAACTCCTTAGTTGGATAATCGGGAATTTCTTGAGCGATCGCCACCATTGCCTCTACAAAACCCCGTTTTAAATCATCAGCTTGTTGTGATGCTGCTAGCTTCAGTTTCAGGAACTCGCGAATTAAGGAATGAAGTCTAATTTTATACTCACCAGATGTATCCTCTACTGATTGAATCAAATGAAGTGTATACAGTTGCTCGTTTGCTGTTTCGATATCAGTCGAACTCCAATTGAGCAATTCACCTGTAGACTCCACCCATTCCCAGGCAATGATATTTGGTGCATACAAGCTTAATAATGCAGCTAAAAGCTGTGTTGGAAGTGAAAGTTCCTGCCAGCTTAATTCAAAAGCGGCTAACACACTACGCTGTGCTGTACTCAAAGTTCGTTGCAACTCCTGATTTATGGCAGTATTAGTGAGCGACTGCTGTTTCAACTGTTGCAACATTTTTGCTAAAGTCCAGTTAGGCGGTTTTTTCGCCACATACCTTCCTACCAATTCCAAACCCAAGGGCAAGTATCCCAACCATTCACACAGTTGTTGTGCTACATCAATTGCCTTTTCTACCCGCTTATTTCCAAAGATTGCTATCAATAATTGCAACGCCTCTTGTGGAGACAGCATATCCAAGGAAATCTCGTCAATATTCGGGTCTAAATTTCGCACCCGTGTTGTCATTAATATACGGAAACGGTTACTTTTTGGTAGTAGATGCCGATAATTACCCACAGAAGTAACATCATCTAATATGATTAATGCGATTCCCTCTGGTGGTTGCCAATGCTGCCAGCACCATTCTACTTGTTCAGTCAGACTCAGCACCTTTCCACGAAAATCCTGCTGTGGGACTTCCAATTTCATATGTAGCTGTGCGAACTGCACAATACTCGCTGCTACATCTGATTCTCTAGCTGATAACCAGCAAATACCACCAGCATAGTCGGCTTCATGCTGTTTTATATATTGAACCGCCAGTTCAGTTTTACCAACTCCGCCCATACCAGCAACAGATGAAATAGCTACAGCACCCGTTCTTTGAAACTTTTCATGCAAGATAGTCAGTTCATGTGCTCGCCCTACAAAGTTGGCTGTTCCTGAAAACTGAAGATTATTTGGGGGATTTAACTTTACCCGTTCCCATTCAGGCGACTCCACTCAAATATTGAAAGTACTGCCGCTTTGGTCAATGGTTTGGTTTTGAGCCGCATTAATAGCTTTTTCGATGTTTTGAATAAAACTTGAAGGATATGATTTTTGAGACTTGGACACAGCTTCTTTTATCTGCCTTAGAATTTCAGCCAGGTTTGATGGTGGATTAATTTCTGCTGCTGTTGCTAATTCCCGTGCAGCTTCAGCCACTTCAGGATTAGCCTTAGCCGCAGATTCTACTTCCAGTAGCGCTTTGCCGTAATCGAGTGGTTGAGAGGGTGCTTTCTCTATCGCAACTACAGTATTGGGAGAGTGTTTCTTCAGGGTAACTAAGAACTTACCAGCTTTGTCCAATAAGATTTCTGTTCCCTTTTCTGTTGTTTTTTCTAAAACTTTAGTGGCAACTATAGTACCAACAGCGATCGCCCCAGCAGTTAGTGGTTCCATGTGCTACCTCATAAAAATGGCATCTTATTTACTTTACTTACTACCACATGATTTTAGTTCTCAATTCCGTAATTGAGGTAAAAACTTATAGCTTAAGTTTCGACTGATAAGTAATGCAGCATTACACGAAAGGGCATTTAGGTGGAATACATGGCGAAGAGTCTTAATTTCTCGTGGAGTGGCTTCACCAACTAGGAGTATTTTACCAACTTTGAGTCAAAAATAAGGCAACTATTCTTAACAGACAAAAAGCTTACAATAAAAGCATTTGCGCCTTCTGCCTCTGCCTCCGTACTTCTAACGAATTGTACTAGTCTTACAGTCAGTTTCAAGTCAATCGAATGGCTAGTTCTTTACCCGAACTTAAGGATAGGGAGTGGCGGTGTCGATCTTCAGCGAAAAAGGAGTTAAGGAACGCGATCGCCCGTAGCTTCCAGAGAAACTTGCCCGATGAGCGGTAGCGCACCGGGGGCAGAACACCCCATGCGATCGCACAAACGCTCATCATTCACGTCTTATCAAAAGTCACGAAGCGTGACTAAAGCTAGGAGAAATGACAGATGGGGTGATGGACACGAGTCCCCAGACAACTCAATATAGAATCGACGCGCTCGGTAAGCTGCCCTTGGAGCCATTGGAATATTGCAGAAAATGGATTGATATGTCCCCTGACGAACGGGGCTACAGAAAAGCTTGCATTGCTGCCTTAGCTGAGGCAACAGGGCTTAGCCCCAGAACTATTGGCAATTGGGGACAGAATTTTGAGAGGAGACCCGACTACGTAGCCCACATACTACGCATGGCCGATATGCTCAACCAAATCCGACAAATTGTCTTACCTCCTGACTTTCCTCAAAAATAATTTAGTCGCGATTTGTGACTAAAACTCTTGTACTAAAGACCAAAATTTTTTAACTTGGTTTCTAAACCGGGCACTAATTGGGAAGTACAACTGGAGGTGTTCGCAATCTTTTGAGACTTCCTGCTGCTGTCTGTCACAACTCACGATCGCTAAGGATGCACGCCGGGAGCCATTCCCAAATAAACAATCATCGACTTGACGCCATTCGCCAGTTACCCCTAGAACCAATGGAGTACTGCCGTCGTTGGGTGATTCCACAACCAGGTAAGAACTATCGCAAAGTTTGTATCAATGCTTTGGCAGAAGTTACGGGTATCAGCCCGAAAACCATTAAAGACTGGGGGACAAACTTTCATCGACGACCAAAATACGTTACCCGTATGCTGCGTCAAGCTGACTTGATCAATCAATTCAAACAACTCGTTGTTAATGGAATCATTACCTTACCGCCCGACTTTCCTTGTGAGTAATTGATAGCAACTGCTGTTTAATGCCCAAACTGCAAAGTGAGAATTAAAGTCAACCGCTCACCCGGTTACAATATCTGGATGCAATCTGCCGTTCAAATTGCCGTTGACCTCATTCCCGGTCAATTCCCCAAACAATTCCAAGCTGACAGGCTTACCCATGGCTTTTCCAATCAACTCCAGCAACGCCTTTGTCCGCGCTTGGAAAAATCCTTCAAAGTCATTTCGCCGTAAAGTGGCTGGTTCAATTAAATGCGAGCGCAGCATTTCATCGAGTTTCGCTGCTGATGTTCCTCCTAATTCAAACTGCTTGAGATACTCTGAAGGTGCTTTAGAGCCAATCTTCTTATTCGTTTTTGCACTTAAAGGGGTGTGGTTGACCAAGCAGTTATACTTTTTGGGATCGATACCTTGCTTTTTACACCACGCAACGGGAAATATGTGATGGGAATCAATTTGTTCTTCAAAATAAACCACATCATTGATGGCCTCGCCAGTACTCCAATCAATTGCCCCCTCCCGCCGCAATAAAGCCGATAAACCCTGGTAAAATGCCCCGTATCGCTTCCTCGCACCCAGAAGCCGTTCGACAGAAAAACTGGCTTGAGTAATGGTAGAAGGTAGAGAACCGCCCCCCAGCCAATCCGGCACTTCTATGACATCTCGCCCTGCCTGCATTTCGTGCCAACGGGTATAAATTTCACCAAGCATTCCCGACCACAACCAACGTTCGAGTATGGAGCGCATTTCCGAAGAATGGGAACGCTCCCTCAATACTGTAAAAATGGCACTCAAAGCCACCAGTTGGATGGGGTAAGCCAGATCGTCAGCATCAAAAATTTTTTGCCCGTGTAAAAAACGCGACGCTTCCTCAAAGCCTTTGCTAATGGGGTCAGCCCACGTTTGATATTCTTCTTTCGTCAGTTTTAAAACATCCGAGCGGCTACAAGCGACCGCTGGTAATTTATCCAAATTCCAACCTTGCTTCAAAGCCTCCATCCGCCGACTATAACTAGCCACAAGGGTAACCGCTTGTACAAAATCTGTATTTCTCAGCTTACGCAAAACTCTAAAAGATTGAAAGTAGCTTTCGCGTTGCTTCCAATCATCTCTCAAACTAAAGTCACCAGCACAATAGCTAGAACTCATCAGGTCAAAGTAATTGAGATCGCATCCTGCAGTGTTAGTATCTTCAAATACTTGGCAAACCGCTTCCTTCGGGAGCGAATCGCGCAGCTGAATCACCGGGATTTGGTAATGCTCGAATTTCTTCAGGACTTCTAATTCTAGGGTATCGAGCAGTTCGAGCTTTTGAGCATTGTATTGCCAATGCTTGGAATACTTACTTCTCCACTCAGAAAAGAAAAAGATTTTGGATAGGGGAAACAGGAGTGCATCATACTCTTTTTGCGGCGTTGAACAATCAATAACTTCCCCAGCTTTCAGTCGCATTTTTTTTGATTCCGGTAAGGCAACAATGGCACTGCGACGGTCGATGTTTGAGTCCAAACATTTTTGAATATCGAGGTAGTACCACTTTTTCATCAGTTTGTGGGTTTTTTGGTCTTTAATCGCAACGGGTTCCCCGGAGAGTAATACCATAAACAAAGTCGTGAGGCGTTGTTGACCGTCAAGGATAAGCAAGTTAGGTGTAGGGTACTCCGGAGCAATGACTCCATCCACGAGGCGAGGTTTAAATTGTTGCTGTTGGTTTCCTTGCTGGAGCATCATGACTGCGCCAATCGGATAAGCCAGAGATATACTCGCTAGGACACGACGCACGTGAATGTCATCCCAAACCCAATCTCTTTGAAAATCGGGAAGTTGAATGCGTCCGGTCTTGATGTCCTTCATCATATCAAGAAGAAAATATTTAGTGATATCAAAGGTAGAGATTGAATTCATTTGGTGTTCTACCATTGCTGCCATCATGAATGGTTGGGTACTACAAAGGTGTCAAAGTAAAAAACTTGTGTGGGTGCGATCGCTCACTTGACGAACGGAATATCACCTACAACAGTAAGTCTGTACTCTCAGTCAGCGTAAAGTGGCCCCTGTCTGTAGAGCAAGGGGGTTTGAAGAGAATTGATCGTGACTCGCGACCAATTCTGTATGTGATCGCTTGGGCGCTGCTGATGAATGCAAATCGCTCTGAGTTACTGAAAATCGCATTCAGTTGCGGGGGTTAAAAATCAAAGAGATGAAAAATACGTTGCTGCTGCCAGTCAATAGAGACAATTGCCTTCTTTGAGCGATCGCATAAAGGTGCGGGAATTCTATGAACCTATCCCACTAATAAGATTTGTGCTGGAGAGCTTAAAAATCAAAACGAAAAATAAACCTTTTCAAGCACATTTTACTCCAACAACTTGGCATTTTTAGAATAGTGGGATAGGTTCACATACCTTGGCATCTCTTTCAGAATCAGACATTTGAAAATTTTGATGCTTATAATAGCGTTTTCCAATAACATAATATCGTCAGATGTCGCGATCGCTTGCAGCGGTCTGCTATTGCACGCCCAAAAGCGTAGTTTGACTTCAAGAAACTTGAGCAGCGTTCAGTACTCTCCTAGTATGCGTTGATACCTCTGTTACGAAATCAAGCTCGACGCGAAATTCGTTTGCGTACCTTGCTTTCTCCCAATTTTCGTTACTGGCATTTCGTCACTCTCTTCAATTGCATCTCAAGCATCATACCGGACTCGTAAGAAACCAGGGGTTCATGAGTTTGATAAGCGCTTGATTTTTCATCCACAGACTAGCTCAAATGTCAAAATATCTATGGTAATGCAATAATTTATACAAGATACAACTCTAGATAAATATTTCCGTACTCTCCTGTATGTAGAAGTGTTCTATTAAGAAAACATTAAACTGATATCTATTGATGCCAAAAGGAGCTATAATTCTGGAAAAAAATTGGCTCAAAAACCTATTTTTTGTCTCAAGTTGTTTATCCGAAAAAGAAGCTAGCGTAGCTGAAGCAAATATAAAGTCCGAATTCCCAAAGTAACTTCTTAAGATTAAAATTCATGCTTGACTTGTCAGCAGTCTTTAAAGCCATCCAACCTTTTGCCAGTCCTGCAACAAAAGCCCTGATCCATCAAGCCCAGCGTCACGAAGATGTTATCAAAGTTTTAAAAGAGTTAAGACTTAACCCCACACAACCGCCAAAGGATGTTGATGGTGTTTATGCTTATGCTTTGGTAGAATATGGTGTATATAAACCTGAGGCAATTCTAAAACTGTTTAGAGAAAAAGAGATAAAAGACGCTTTCTGGCAAGCCTACACTTCCAACGAGCCGTTTGGATTCCTAAAGAAAGTAGAACAATTTCTGCATTGGAATCCTTTGGGAGAAGAGATACAAGAAGCTGGAATCACAGTTCGTTCTGAGTTAGAAGAATTTGGCAAAGCCTTTATTAAAGTCGCACAACAGACGAAATCATCAGATTTCCAACCTTATCCGGACTGGCGGCTAGATGAGTATCCAGAAGAATTTAAACCGTTGATAACAGAAAAGATTCGAGCATTTTGCGGTCGTCAGTTTGTTTTTGACTCTTTTGCTCGGTTTTTGCAAAATAAGCCCAACGGTTACTTCACGGTGGTGGGAGATGCAGGAATGGGGAAAAGTGCGATCGCTGCTAAGTATGTCTTTGACTACAAGTCTCCTTGTTATTTTAATGTTCGTGCTGAGGGACGTAATAAACCAGAACAGTTTTTGGAAAGCATTCGCCAACAATTGATTAAGCGCTATCAGTTACAGAATTCGGAAAAAACAGATTTGCCTACTTTACTAGAAAAAGCCAGCAAAACGCTTCTTCCCAATCAACGTTTGATTGTTGTGGTGGATGCTCTTGATGAAGTAGAACAAGAGCAGAAGTCAGGGGATAACCTTCTCTATTTACCTACCACTCTTCCAGAGCAAGTTTATTTTCTGCTGACGAGACGCCCCTATACTGTAGAAACAAAACGGTTGTTTGTATCCCCAGGCGTTCCCGTAGAAGAGCTAGATTTAAGAGCGAGTCAGTACGTGGATTTCAGTTTAAATGATGTGAAAAAATATATTCGCTTTTTTCTTAATGACGATCCGGAACATAAATACGAACTAAAAAAGTGGATTCAATCGTGTAACATCCCTCCTGAAGCGTTTGTTGAGCAAATAGCTCAAAAGAGTCAAAATAATTTTATGTACTTGCGGTATCTTTTACCAGCAATTGCTCGAGGTTTTTACAATGACCTGACTTTACAGCAATTACCCAATGGACTACAGGACTATTATCAACAGCATTGGAAGCTGATGGGGATGAATGAAAAACCCCAGGAAGCAAAGGTGATTATTCTATTTATTCTTGTTGAAGTCGGAATGGCAATTCCTTGTGAAATGATTGCAGGAATTGCAGGGCAAGATGAATATGATGTGCAGTCAGTTTTGGATGAGTGGGTTGAGTATTTGACGAAGCAAGAAATAGAAGGAGAAACCTGCTACAGTATTTATCATGCAAGTTATCTTGACTTTTTGAAAGAAAAACGGGTCTTGAACTCAGAGCGTAAGCTATTTCAAAAAGTGAATGAACGCATTGCTGACTACTTATTGGATACGGAGTAGACAGCCATAATGAAGAACCAACTTAAGAAACCAGCCAAAACCAGTGCTTCTAGCCAAAGAGTTCGCTTGGGAGCCTTATTACCAAATTTGGTGAAGTCAAATAAGCCCGGACATTTGGAGAAGTATTTTCAATTTCTAACCAATTTTCATTTTTTGGCAGACAAAACTCACCATCCTGACTATGGAATTGATGAACTGATTCGTGACTACGATCTGATTCATGCCGATCCAGATGCAATAAATAATCCAGAATATGACACCGAAAAGGTAAAAGCACTGACCTTAATTCAAGGAGCACTGCGATTATCAGCCCATGTTTTATGTAAGGATAAAACACCATTAGCAGGACAATTATTAGGGCGCTTGATGTTATGTGAAGCGCCTGAGATTCAGGTTTTGCTAGGGATGCTAAAACAGCAAAAAGACCCTTGGTTGCGTCCTTTAACCCCTAGCTTAACACCGCCTGGGGGGCGGCTCATCCGCACCCTCACGGGTCATAGCTCCGGGGTTAATGCTCTGGCGCTGACTCCTGATGGCAAACGCGTGATTTCTGCGTCCGATGACAAAACGCTCAAAGTCTGGAATCTGGAAACGGGCAGCCTGGAGTCCACCCTCACGGGTCATAGCTCCGGGGTTAATGCTCTGGCGCTGACTCCTGATGGCAAACGCGTGATTTCTGCGTCCGATGACAAAACGCTCAAAGTCTGGAATCTGGAAACGGGCAGCCTGGAGTCCACCCTCACGGGTCATAGCGACTGGGTTAATGCTCTGGCGCTGACTCCTGATGGCAAACGCGTGATTTCTGCGTCCGATGACAAAACGCTCAAAGTCTGGAATCTGGAAACGGGCAGCCTGGAGTCCACCCTCACGGGTCATAGCGACTGGGTTAATGCTCTGGCGCTGACTCCTGATGGCAAACGCGTGATTTCTGCGTCCGATGACAAAACGCTCAAAGTCTGGAATCTGGAAACGGGCAGCCTGGAGTCCACCCTCACGGGTCATAGCGACTGGGTTAATGCTCTGGCGCTGACTCCTGATGGCAAACGCGTGATTTCTGCGTCATATGACAAAACGCTCAAAGTCTGGAATCTGGAAACGGGGAAAGGAGTTTTCTCTTTGATTAAAAATTTGATCGCTCGAAGGCAACTGCTCACTCTCACCCTCACGGGTCATAGCTCCTGGGTTAATGCTCTGGCGCTGACTCCTGATGGCAAACGCGTGATTTCTGCGTCCGATGACAAAACGCTCAAAGTCTGGAATCTGGAAACGGGCAGCCTGGAGTCCACCCTCACGGGTCATAGCGACTGGGTTAATGCTCTGGCGCTGACTCCTGATGGCAAACGCGTGATTTCTGCGTCATATGACAAAACGCTCAAAGTCTGGAATCTGGAAACGGGCAGCCTGGAGTCCACCCTCACGGGTCATAGCTCCAGGGTTAATGCTCTGGTGCTGACTCCTGATGGCAAACGCGTGATTTCTGCGTCCGATGACTCCACGCTCAAAGTTTGGAATCTGGAAACTAGAGAGATAATTGTGACTTTTGCAGGGGACAATTCTTTGTTTTGTTGTACAGTTGCACTCGATGGGCTTACAATCGCTGTTGGTGATAGTTTGGGGCGGGTGCATTTTTTGCGTATGGAAGGTTTGTCATAAATGATTTAACCCGTGTAACAGATAAGTTAGCTCTGGCGATCGCAAATCAACTGTCTGCGACTTTGGCTACAGATGTTCCTTATTAATATGCTTTAGTTTTCAACGACTATGAGTACCTCGTTACCGCCTCCCAGTCAATACTCGAAAGCATTTCAGCAAGTTGTTCGGGAAAAAAGCCGGAATTTTGTTGGTCGTGACTTTGTTTTTAGAGCTATCGCTGACTTTCTTCAAAATTACAATCGCGGTTATTTCACGATTGTTGGCTATCCCGGTAGCGGTAAAAGTGCTATCCTTGCTCAATATGTAACCCAAAACCCTCAAGTTATCTATTACAATGCTGAAATTGAGGGGAAAAATTGTGCTGGGGAATTTTTCAAGGATGTATATCAACAAATTGTTCCGGTTAAAAATGGCTCCCTACACGCAAAGCACACGTTGCGCGAACAGGAACTCGACACGAACGTTTCTCTACATTCTAGTTTTCACAGTGCTACGGAGGGAAGCGGGCATCTCTCCCTTCTGCTTCAAAGAACGAGCGACCAATTAGAACCGCATCAAAAATTGATTGTTGTTATCGATGCTTTAGATAGAGTAAGTTACAGCGATCAAATTCCGGGTTCAAATATTTTTTATCTTCCCAGATATCTCCCAGAAAAAGTTTACGTGGTTCTTGCTCGCCGTCCTTTCTTGAGAGAAAAATCGGGTTTGTTAATAGAAGCACCATTTGAAACTCTAAATCTCTCGGATTTTCCCGAGCAAAATCGTCAGGACTTATGTCAATACATTCAATATTATCTCTCATTAAGTCCTTCTCTGAAAAAACACGACAATCTAGAAAGTAGCGAAAGGCTCAACTTAAAATCCTGGCTACTTGGTCATCATATATCTGGCGCAGAATTTTGCGATCGCCTAACTGCTGAAAGCGAAAATAATTTTATGTACCTCAGCCAGACAATCAGCAGTATAACTAACAGTTTCTACGCAGAACCTTTGCAACACCATCAATTACCACCTAGTTTGGAAATATATTACCAACAACATTGGGAGAAAATGACCAATGAAGGTTTGTCCGATATTGCATTAGAGGTGCTTCGAGTTTTGACTGCCACAGAACAAGGGATCTCAGTAGAAGCAATTTCCCAAATTCTAGATCGAGATGAATATGATGTAGAGGAAGTCTTAGAAAATTGGTTTGAATTTTTACAAACGCAGCAAATTGGCGAAGAAACTTGTTATAGTTTTTACCATTCTAACTTTCGTAGATGGTTGGGCAAGCAACTGCATACAAGCTAGTACAGCACGGTATAAATAAAGCAACCATTAATAACAAACAAAAAGCTTGCAGTCAAAGCTTTTGCTCCTTCTGCCTGGGTTAGCCTGTGGACGGGGTGCTGCCCTTACGGGTTCGCCAGTTGCCTGCGGAGGGATACCCTCCTACAGCACTGGTCTCACCGACAGTCCCGGTTGAAGCAGGAAGCCAACACAAAAGTCCACATCTGAATAGATATGGGTAGCTTTGGGTAGGTTTTATTTAGCGGTTTACTCAAGACTTAGCAAAAACTGGTGCCACATTAAATGCGATCGCTTTAGTAACACACCTCACATTCTCCAAGTTTAGTTTTCATATCAATGTCCTCAAGCACGAGCATTTCGAGCCGCTTTGACATTTTAAAAGCTGACAGCAAAATTATCCCGTGCCAGCAGCCAGACAAGGCTTGTCGCTAACGACGCTTTTGACACTTCACCATCTTAGCAAAAGACAAAAAACAATGCGAGCATTCTCCTTTTTCCCAATCAGCAGGAATGGGGAATGGTGTCTGACAGTTTGTGCATTTTGTTAATAAGCGCAACTGATGGCGATCGCACTTCATTTTGTCCTTAAACTGCCACTCGATCCGGTGATAAGGTGACTCTGCATAGCAAGCCGCACATAATCGAATGGGTCGAGGCATCATTGTGACACCTTTAGTGGGTAGCATCTCTCTTAATTTCTCAACCTCCACTTGAATCACTTGTGCTAATGCCTCTAGTTCTTGTTGAGTGGGAAATGGGTTGAAGTACAACTTTTCCCATCGAGTCAGAACAGACCCAAGACCCGCAATTTTTCCTAGAGCATATCCTGAAGGAAGGCTGTTAGCCTTAAATCGACGAAGCCGTCCCAAATAATGACTGATGCTTTCACCTGGGTGTGGTTCAACATAGCCCAACCTTAGACGAATTTCATCATCTTCAATCATTTCTATTTTTGTTTTCAATGGGAACGTATTTTGTTCCATAACGACTTGCGATTTTTTCTAAAATGCTTTCATCAACTTTACCAAATCCCTTTTTAAGAGAATGTAAAACTGCTTTAGTTAGTATCTTGACTAAAATTCCTATTTTCCCACCTGTACTCTCAGCTAAAATTGCAAATATGTTACCCTCACTTAACTTAGACGCTTCTGGAAGAGATAAAATATCCAATTCAATTGTCTTTAATGTTTTTATAAAATCATCATGTTCCAATCGTTCAAACTCATATAACGTTGGAAAGTTAGTCAACAAATCAAAATCTTCTAAAATATCATCTAACTCCTTACCTCCAACTAAGACAATAGGAACATGGCATTCTTCAAAAAGTTGCTTTAAATCTAAGAGCGCCTCTTTTTGAAGATTTTCAGCATTATCAACAATGACCAATTCTAATCCAAATAGTTCAAGACTACCAGCTAATCTTGGACGTAAATCCTGTCGTTTACCTGTTGATGCAGCATGGTTAATATCCTTTAAGATTTGTGAAAATAGACGTTTAGAACTCGATGCCGACCAAGCCTTTACATAAGAAACTCGTTTTTTATCCTCATTACGATAGTGAAGCACTGCTCGGCTTTTGCCTACATTTCTTGGTCCAATGATCCGACCGCATTGTTTCAGGATACGCAGCTCATCTAACCATCTGAAACATTCTGAAGACCGATCGGTTGTGATAAAATTAATTCTGAAAAGCTCCTCAATATCAATAGTTTTAGCAATTTGAGCTTTGCTATCTAACTCTGGAGGTAAGACTTCGACAAATGGTTGGGTTGCCAGTTGAGATATCGCCATAAATCACCAAATATTCTTTAAATTTTTTTTACGGTCAGAGACAACTAACTTATGTCTCTCCTGTTTTTGAGTATCGGTCTGTGCTAACAGATTTTCCTCATATTTCAGTTCTGTCTTCTCCGGCTTTAGTTCGTCCCTAGAAACTCTCTCTGGTAAAATTTCCTGTCGGTCATCTTTACTTGAAGAACTCGAAGCTCTACTTTTGCGTAGTTCAATAACATTTGAGTTTTTCTTGGAAGCAGTGCGGAGACGTTTTTGCTCTGATTGCCTTTTTGCTTTCTTGTCTTGTTTTCTTTCTTCTACAAGTTCTTTGCGTTTACCCAATGCTAATAAAGCATCATAGTTGTAATGATCGCTACGAGCTTTACTTCGTTCTTTATTGAGAGTTTTCAATTCTTCTATACTCAAGTCATGAGTATCCATGTTTATAGCGTGAGCATAGCCCAAGAACTCTTCTGCATTATCATCAGCTTCGCAACTATAGACATATAAAGTCAGGACATGGTCGGGATCGTATCTTAGGGTGACGTATTCACCTCTATATGCCTTAAGAGCTTCTCCTCGATAAATTAGGTTTTCAAACTGTATGCTACCATGAGCTTGAACAACTCGTTGTGCTTCTTTCATCAAACAAATATCCAATTCTCGCTCGTCCAAAGGTTCGGGTAATTTTCCCCCCATACCTTTAAACCAGCGTTCAAATCTCGTGTTGCGAGGCTCCTTGGGATAGGGTTCGTGGTTATAAATATCACAAAAGAAGCTAGCTAGAATTTTATCCAAATCCTGTATTGTTAAACAGGCTTCTTTCTCTGCATTTTTCGGGCGTTCTTGAACGTTTGCCCCCGTGTAACCGGGAAGCTCTTTAAGAACTTGAGTATTAATGGTTTTAAAAAGACGTTCTACAATTCCACCTTGGGGCGGGCGATTGCGTAGTTCGCACTGAAATCCTAATTTCTTACCAATGGCTTTTAGATGCTTTGAATTAAAATCTTTTCCACCATCAGTAAAAAAATATTGAAAAGGAGGTCCATATATTTCCCAAACTTTGCCAAGTTTGTAGTCCTCAGGATAATTTTTGGGTAGAATGGCGTGTCTTAAGGCAAGAGCTACCTCCGTAGAACCTGGTTGTTTGATCCATAAATGAAAACCAAGAATGCAACTTGAATAAGTATCGACAACAGTAGTTAGCCAAGGACGGTCAGACAATAAACTGCCATGACTATCAACTATATGAATATCCAGCTCGGTATGGTCGCATTGGATAATTTGGTTACTAAAGTCAGCCTTCAGTAGCTGACCATCTCGCGTGACAACGGTCAGCCAAGATCCCGAACCCGGATTTCTAACTTTTTTCTTCCGCGTGTGTTGCTCGATTAAAGGAGCTAAATTTCTATAGATGGTGGCTGGATGGGGATAATCTCCTGGTTTCAGTCCGAGGTCAACGATCGCGTGTCGCTTCACTTCCCGCACGACAGCTGCTGGCAACATTGGATGTTTATCTTTCAGACTTTTTTCATAAGTTGTTTTAATATAATCTTCCCAATATTGGCTGATGCGAAGTTTCCCCTTATCTGAGCGTTGTACTCCCGCTGTCTCTGATAACTCACCATTATGATATTGCTTGAGGAGACGCTCCACCTGCCGAGTAGAAACACCAAGGGTATCTACGACTGCCTGTTTTCTCTGAGATTTAATAGTAATGTTGGGGGATTCAGCGAACCACTTGATAAGATTAAATCTCAGTTTATGCTTATCCGATGTTTGCAGAATAATTTGGGATGGGTCTACCACAAAATGACTCTTGTCAAGCACAATAACATCTGGAGCTTGCGTCAATTCCTCAGTGAACTCAAATTCTTCGTCTAACATTGGAGTGAAAACCACTGATTAACACTTTAGGTACTAAAGTACCACTAATGTGGCAAAAATGCGACATCTAATTTGCGAAACAGGCAAATCTTAATAAACGACATTTAATTTGCGAAAATAGGATTTGCGACATCTAATTTGCGAAACAGGCAAATTACTCAGTTTTATGGATAAATAGCTTGTAAGTCCTACGCAATAAAGATCTCAGCTATTAGAAGTAATTGCGACACTAATTTGCGAATTGCGACATATAATTTGCGAATGTACACCAACCCCAAGCATTACCTCTCGATGCTACCCCCTCTCAAGCACTCACCTGGGTGACGCAAAGTTATCTCCCTTACCGTCGTTGGGAAGTCATCCACCAATCTCTGGAAAGCAGAACGAGCGAACTCTAAAAAATCTATTTAAGAAAAAGTTTTTTGTCTGTAAAATGTCTGCAAAACACCTTTAAAAGTTACCTAAAGATTCTCAATCGTTTTAAAATTAAGTAATCAGTCAAAGTTTAAAAATTTTGGGTAACTTTAAAAAATAATTCTCTAATAAATATGAGAAGTAAAAAGGGTGAAGTATCTATCAGTTTAAGAAATGGCAACTATCAGCTTTACTGGAGATATAAAGGAGAAAAGTTTTACTTATCTCCAGGACTATCGGAATCCAAAGTTAATGCGATCGCAGTTGAAAAACTTGCCAATCAAATTAAACTAGATATAATATTTGAGAACTTTGACGAAACGTTAAAAAAATATAAACCAGAGAAAACGGTTGAGAAAGTTAACAAAGCTAAGAAAGAATTAGATATAGATTCACGGCTGGAAAACTATTTTACTGTTCGTGGAATCAAATCCAAAGGCACTAAAGATGTCTATTTAGCTGTCGTTAAACGTTATAAAAGTTTCTTTTATGGCAAGAAAGAACCTAATTTAACAGATTTACAGAAATTTTTAGAACATTTAAAAAATGAAGGTTTGAGTCTAGTAACAATTAAATCTTATCTTATTAAACTTGCAGCAGTGTTTGATAATACCGAACCATGGAAAATCATTAAAAAGCAAATTAAACCAAATCCTGTACAACCGAAACCTTTCACTAAAGAAGAAGTTTTTAGTATTATAGAGAACTGTCCAGAACATTATAGAAACTTTGTAAAATTTCTATTTTATAGTGGTTGCCGAATAGGTGAAGCTATTAATTTAAAATGGGAAAATGTTACCGAAGATTTTTCGTCAGTTTGGATACTTGCAGATAAAACTAAAAAAGCTCGAAAATTAATTTTAACTGAAGAATTAAAAGCTGTTATACGCGATTCCAAAGATAAAGCTAAATCTAATATTTATGTTTTTACTGCTAAGACTCGGAAATCCGAACAAGTAAGCAGAAAATATTTCTGTGATTATATTTGGAAACCTTTGCTAATCAAACTGAATATTAGTTATCGTAAGCCTTACTATACTAGAGCGACCATGATAAGTCATTCTCTAGAGGCTGGCTTAAGTCCTCTAAAGCTGGCAAAAATCACTGGTCATAGTCAAAGTACTATGTGGAATCACTACTATGCTGATTTAGGCATTGAAAATAAGATTCCTGATATTTTCAACCAAGAATAAAACAAAATTTTTAATATTTTTTTAAAAAATATAACCAAGCTTTTGTAATACTTTGTTAAGAAAATGGTATTACAAAAGCTTTTACTTTTATATTTAATTTTAGTTAATTTAATGATTTTCTATGCCAAAGAAAAGAAGAAGAACACAAGTTACTAATCAATTGTTAAGTTGTTTTGTCACTCCTAAAGAGAAAGCCCTAATTTTAAAAGCTATGCCTGAAGAAGAGAGTATGTCTAATTTTTTAAGAAAAATAATTATGCTTCAAGTAAAACTGAAATTGAAAAGAGATTTAAGAGCAAATAAACATCAAAGTAATGATAATGAAATAGATGAAAGTAATAATGATTCCTTAACATAATCCAATTTTTGAAAACTGAGTTTTCAAAAATTGGAAGAAATTACAAAACAATTTAAATTATTTTTTATCATGCCTAAAAATTCTCTATTTAAAGAAGTACCCTGGGAAGATTGTGTTGATGTTAAAGACGTTAAAAACATTTTAGGTAAAGGTTTCAGTGAAAGCACTATTAAACGATGGATTTACGAAGGTAAACTATTACAAGGAAAACACTTTTACCGAATGCCAGGTAAAACAGGAAGAATAAAAGTAAGCATCACTATGCTTAAAAAGTTTATTGAGGAAGAAAACTCTTAATGAATTTAGTTTTTTTTTCAGAATAATAATAATGAATGCAAAACACACTGGTTGCTAAAAAATAAGTAAACCTTAAGCAAAGTCTACTGATAAACAATCTTTGATTAATTTTGAGAAATTCCCAACTTTTCTAACAATTCTTTAGATTTCTCGAATGCAGCGATCGCATCCGCTTTTTGTTTTTCGACTGCCCAATCATTACATCTAGATTTAAGATTTTCAGCAGCTATTTCAAAATCTGAAATTTTCAATTCTCCAATCTTCCCTACATAAGTAGTGAAAGTCTTACCTTTAGAATGCTTGGAAGCGTTAATGTAATCATTATTTACTATTGAGCAAGAAATTATTATTTCTTCCGAGCTAACATATGAAAAATTTCTATTATTTTCTAAAAAATTACCAAATTTATCCTGACTTAGCAAGTTTAAAGTTTCTTGGTAACTTAATCTAACTGATTTGCGCTTTTTCATAAAATTTGTCTTATTTTTTTGACTTTTAGCTTATAGTTTGATAATAACACTTATTTATAAGATTATCAATTAATTATATAAAATTTGAAAACTCAGTTTTTAAAATTAGTCTGAGTTAGCCAAAGATTAATCAAATTTTTTAAATAAAAAATCATCCCTGAATGAGATGATTTTCAAAAATGATTTTAACTAAAATCTTTGGTTTTTGGAAAGTTGTAAAGCTTGACTTCTTTAGGTTCGAGGTCTTTAACGCCTTTAATCTTTAGCAGAGCTTTACCACTGCTTACAGCCTGACCGTTATCGGTAGTGGTTGCAATACAATCAACCCTGGGAGCACTGTTAATCATTTCAGAAAATCCTTTTAACTTACTGCTAATAGAAGTTTGATTGTCACTATGGGCAGTTAGACAAACTGTAAAACCCCATTTTCTAATGTTTGTTAAACACTGTTTTAGAAATGTTGCAAAACTTTCTGCATTAATTCCCCAGGCTTCATAAGTGTTTGATTCCATTAGAAATATTGCAACTTTACCTTCTCTGCCCGATTTATCATTCAATGTATTCAAATATTCATCTTCATCTAATCCTTTCTCCATTATTTCAGATTGTCTTTCTTTTACCCAGAATGGAAAGTTAACAAAAAATTCAGTAATCTCTTGATGATTTGTAATAACTTCTACACCCTTCCAAACATTAGGATTAGTTTCGGGATTTATACAAATTATATGCCAATCAGCATCTTTAATCAATCGAATCATGAATCTTTCTAAAGTGCTTTTACCACTGCCTTGAGCACCAGAAAGAATCCTAAAAGGAAGATTCAAAAGTTGATTAATCCATTGATACTCAGGAGTTAATTCAAATTTTTTATCAGTATTTTTATAATCATTTTTCAAAGTTTTACCTAGCTTTTCTCTCTTATCAATATGTTCAGCAGATTTAGTTTTTAGCTCTTCAGTTTTTTCTACGATTTGTTCTTTTGTTAAATCAAATTTTAGATTATCCAAAATTTCACTTTTATCTAATACTTGTTGCAAATGCTCAAGTTCTCCTTGAGATCGCATACTAACTATTTCTTTAGCAATGATTTTTTCTGCTTTAAATTCTTTAGTTTTGCTAACGATTCTTCTACGGTGATAACCTATTACCCAGTTTTCGTAAGCTTTGGTAGCAAACTTCTCTAATTCAGTAGAAAATTCTAATTCTAATTGTGATGCTTTTTGTTTTTGAAAATAATAGGCAAATAACAAACTTGTTAATGTTCCTCCAGCAAATAGAGGAATGTAAGGATTGGTTGCAGGGAGTTCACGAAAGATTATGGATTTTTTGATAGTTTTTAACCATTTTGTCTCGAATCCATCCAATCCTTGAGCATAATTTTTAATATCATAAAAATTTTTCAAGACTACCAAATCAACATCTTCTTCACATCTTCCAGTTACTTTTGAAGCTTCTGAAGGCGCAAAACATATTTGCAATCTATCAAATTGTGTTCCAGCCTGTGATGCTAAATGACAACTGCCAGCGATGATTAAAGCTAAAACGGCTTTATTTTTAAAAAGAAAATTCATAATTATTTAGGTCTTTTGGGAACAAAGTAAAATGCAGCAATTGCGAGAGCTATAGAAGCTATTACGCCAACACTCCCAGGAATTGTTGTAGGTTGGTTATTACCTTCATATTGTTGTATTTGGGAATCAATTACTTCATAAGTTCTTTCAGTCATGGATTTTAGAGTGTAATAATTAGCTAGAACTCCGTAAGCTAAAAAACCAGCACCTAAAGCTTTAAAAATAAAAGATAAAGGTTTTTGCATATTCTGTAACTCCAAACCATTGTTATAATTAGCATTAAATCCGTCTAAATCCGAAACACTGGGAATCATGGCAATAATTACTACTGAAACAGCAATAATCATAGGGGATATACTTAAGGTTAATAAAGTTTTTCCAGTAAAATAAGCAGCACTAAGATAAGCGTAATTTTTAATTCTTTCAGCATGGTTGTTTTCTTTTTCTATTCTTTTTTTATAATTATCTGAAAATTCTTTTATCTGTTCTTCTACGTGGTCAGGATATTTTGTATCTATATCATCAGAGTTATCAGAAGAAAAAAAAGGTAACATAGTTTTTAATACTTTATTTTTTATAGCAACCACTTGTGTCAGACGCTAGTGGTTGCATTTTTTTTTCAATTTTGAAAACTCAGTTTTCAAAAATTTATCGAACAATTCCTAATCTTTGAGCAATTCTCATTACAGGATTTTGACTTGCCCCTAAATAGTTTTTTCTATTAATCAAGGTAGGTTGGGATTTTTCACCATACTCTAAATAATGATCGCCTAATTCGTATTGATAATCCATGTCCTCTTGCATTTGTTTTAATGCAGGACGTACCATTTGCTGTTTGAGTCTATCCTGATGTTCTACTTCTTGGAATTCATTATCAATTTCGGCTCTCATTGAAATGAAGCCCATTTGATTTTCATGTCTTCTATTTTCAAAAAGCTGTTGAGCAATGCTTTCAGCCTCTATTTCAGAAATTCCATGATTGTATTTAGTTTCGTTAAGAACTGCTTGAGCTTCTGCTTTAGTAACGGTTAAGCCGTATTTTTGTCCCTCACTGATAAGTTCTCCAATAGCCTGGTTATAGTCACGTTGAGCAGTAATGATACTTTTCCACTGTTCCTTTACAGATGGTAAGAAGTGATTGATTAAATCTGCTTGTCTAGCAGTTTCCCCTAATTCTTTCAATGCTTCTGGATTGCCTTGTAGTTGAGAATCAAGGACTTCCAACGATAGACCTAAATCTCTCTGTAACCTGTTGCCGATATTCCCGCTTCTTTTGCTCACGAAGTCTTTGATTCTCATTTTGTTCTTTCTCCCAGTTATCGTTTTTTTCTTTAGAAGATTCTAAACTTTCTTCGGGGCATACTAAATAAAATCTAGAATCTTCCCAGTGTTGCTGATATCTGCAATCTTTTTTAGAAATATCTGGATAAAGTTTTTCGTATTGATTCCTTATCCAGATAAAATGTGATGCAACCATGTATAAAGGAATAGAAAAGAGAGTTAAAGATATTAAAAATATTAAAAGTTTTCCAAATATCGTTAACTCTCCTTTGATCTCCTCTGTTTCTTTAGTTAAGCTTGAATTCTGCGAGTCTTGTGTCAAAGTTGCTGAGGAGGTTTTGAAATCGCTCTGTTCTTTTTTCAGCCTCCACTATTGATTTTTCTTTGTAATCATTAACAACCTCAGTATAAAAATTACTGTTTTCTTCATTGCTCTTTTGCATTTGAATAGCTAGAAAATTTCTAACTTTTTCATCAATGGCTTGCTTGATTTGTAGAACTTCAGCCGCAGAACTTAATTGATTATTAGCATATTCAATAATCAATTCTTCTCTTAATTCGTTTGGTGCCGATTCCAGAATATGCTGAACGATTGGTTTATTCTGAGTAGTGTTTGCTGGCACGTTGGAAACTTCATTTTGAACGGAAAGAGCAGATTCGTTATTCATTAAAGATTCTCCTTGGATTTCATTAGTGTTTACTTCATCTTCAGTTTTGAAAACTGAGTTTTCAAAATCTTTTATTGGTTCAATTGTACTATTGGTGTTACATCAATTGAAATTTGAGAAGATTGTTTATTGATTAGGTAATCAACTCCTGCTTTTATTTGGTCAGTGGTTGGATTTTCCAGGTCAATGATTCCTAAATGTTTTGCGGCTTCTAGATAATCGTTCTTTACGAATCCTGAATAGCCTTGTTTGGTTAATCTGGATTTAACGTTGTTGTAAAACTTTGACATTTTTTAAGCTCCTCTTAAAACGATTGCGTTAACTTCAACGGTTGCTGATTTTACTTTTTGTAGTTGCTTTAACTGGATGCATTTTGAAGCCTGAAAAGCAACTAAAGCTAAATCCTTAACTGCATAATATTTATCGGCTTTGTAAGGACATTCAGCCTTGGTAAACCATTTATAAATGGTTTTCTTTGAAACTTTTAAATCTAATCTCTTTGATAAATCTTCTAGGAATTCTGCACAAGTAATACTTCTTTCTTGTTTGTAGTAATACTGAAAAATATCCCAGGAATCATTGAAGGTATTATCGCTGATTCTAAAATTTCTAGTAGATTTTTTTAAGTTGGCAAAAAGCTTAACTAAGGTTTCTGAATTTTTCCCTAATATTTCAAAACTAAAATGTTTTTTCAATTGGGATACGACTCTATACCAAGTTATATCTGAAATTTTGCAACCTAATATTTTTTCGTAAATCTCCTTCAATCTTCTGTATTCTTTTTGATAATTTTTTGTCGTCATTTTTGATACGTCAATTCTTTCGACCACACTTTTATTATAACACAGGAGAACCAAATAGAACCAAATAGAACCAAAGCTTTTTATTAGTTATTCTTATAACTTTTTTCTGAGATAATTGGTTAAGGTTCTAAAAGGTTCTATAAAGGTTGTAAAAGATGACTTATAAAGGAAAACACTTTAGTATTACTTTAGATTCAGAGTTATACGAAAAAATTAAAACTTTGGCTAAAAAAGAAAAGCGATCCATGAGCCAGATGATTGCTTATCTTTGCGAAATTGCTCTAAATAAAGAAGATGAAAATACTGAAAGTAAAAATCACAATACTTAGCGATTTTACTTAAGTATAAGTTTTTAAAAGCACATTTCAGGTCATTCTACGTTCTAGCTATAGCCAGATATGGCGACAGAAGCTTCTTGATATAGCTAGATATGGCGACAAAAGCTTCTGATATAGCAGAAACGTAGACAAAATTTATAAATCATCTCCGTACAAGAGGCTGGAACCATTGTCACACAAGGCAGAAACCTTTGTAGGGGTATGGCGACAAGCTAAGATTCTAGGGGGTTTTTCAACGTTTTTAACTAGGTTCTTGAAATTTTCCACTTATTAAGCGAGTAAGCTATGTGCTAGAAAATACATACAAGCTTAACAATTGAGTATTTGAAAAGGTAGGTAACTGGTGTTTACTGAATTGATTAGTTAAGTTTATAAAAATAAAATTTTTAATTATTTAAAATAATTAATTATCTTATAAGATTATTTGTCAATCTTATAAAAGCACTGTACTATAAAAGCATAGAAATAAAACAAACGGATTAGCAACCATGAAATACATAATCGAGAAAGAAAAAAGTAATACTGGATTAGTATTCTCTATAACTCCTGACGCAGACGTTTATTATTACAATTTAGAGCTTCATTCTGCAATAAATCAAACTCTAATCAAATTAGAGAAGTACGACCTGTTAGAAGATGAAATTGTTGAAGAACATTATTTATCTCTGGAAAACTTGAAATTCTCCAAAAAAATCGGAAAGCGATTGAAGAACGTAATCTTAAGACTTATAGAAAAATATTCCACAATTTCAGTAGAGTGAAGAATAATCCCCGAAATATCTCTACTACTTCAGGGATTCTCGAAATAAAACAAACTGCTTGAAGTTTATCTAGCTTCAAGCAGTTTGTCAAAAAACATCACATAATTTTGAAAACTCAGTTTTCAAATTACAGAAATAAAACAAACAAGAATGCAACCATGATTACTCTATCAAGCCTTAAAACCACTGCCAAAAGACTAATTACTGAAGTTTATAACGTAAAATTTGCTACTATTGCTCAAATTAAGAAACTTTTCCCTGATAAAAAATTAAATCAAGCCTTTAGTTGGTATGAAATCGTTAAAATTTGTAACGAACAGTTAACTAAAATTAGTACAGTTATGCAAGCAGTTAAAGAAACTGCCAAAACTGGATATACTATCAATCCTTTAGAATATCAAGAATATCAAGTAATTAATAATCAAACGAAAGCTAGTTATACTGTAAACTTACTTGCTAATAGTTTTAGAGAACGTTGTGACTGCATGGCAGCAAACTTTAATAGAGAATGTAGGCATCAAAAAATGGTTGCTGAATTCGTTAAAAAATCACTAGCAAAGCAAATTCAAGAAAATGAAAAATTTGAAAAAATTCAAGAAAAAACTGATAAAAAAGTTAAAGAACCTCAAATTATTTATGAAATTAATCAAGAATTACTAGAACTTAGAAATAGAAAAGAAGAAGCTAGTAAAGAACTTGAAAAAGCTTTGAAAAAATTTAATTGTTCTTTCAGTGAGTTTGATTGGTTTAGTGTGAGAGTTTCTACTAAAGTTTTTTACAATAGAAATAAAATGGGCGATGTTTGGTACGACGGAGAAAAAAATGCTTGGTACTATGAGCCTACTCGTAATCTAACCCTTAAAGCTTCTTGTGCTTCTGATGCAGTAGAAATGCTTTTAGTTAGACGTGGTGTTAAACTTGCCGAAGCATTGGGAGTAATGTAAGTTTTGAAAACTGATTTTTCAAAATTACCCAGAGCTTTTAAAAACTTTGGGTAATGAAAAACTTTAAAATGGTGAGTCCTTTTTGAGGACTGACCTAATTCTGCAATATTTTTTTATTACTATTCTTTCTGATTTCTTTCATATGGGAATCAACACGGGAAAGAAATTTGAAAGCTTCTTTTTGATTTGCTCTAGATAAAAATTTTTCAATTTCGGCAAACATTTCATCTGCTGAATGAATATTTAGGGTTTTATCAAAAGTTTTATTAGCGGTTGCAAACATGGTATTCTTAAAAAGATATCTTTTTATTAATTTGTTGACAATTTTATATTAATATTTCTTATATAAGATTGTCAACAAATATTGTCTTTTTATCATTAATTTATTTAGCAAAAGCTTGACAAAATCCTGTTTACTCCGAAACAAGGTAATACAATCTGAGTTTCTTAATAATCAGGAATTGTTTTAATCATGGTTGATGAAAACCTTACAGGAAGGCGATTTCCTGTCCTCCAGAAGGAGGAAAAGTTTTCATCAGCCGTTAACCATTAACCAATGATTCCTTTATGGATGCAACCATTGCTATCCAGAAATGATTTACCAAAGTTACCGAAACTCTTAGACAACTTCGGCTGAACCACAAGGGTTTTAGACCTTTTAACACTACTGGGTAAAAACTTTCTTGCGATCGCGCAATACTTACACTTCCGTTTAGAAGGAATTGTTTTGAAAACTGAGTTTTCAGAATGTAATACGTCCTACTATCATCTAAAGATGTCTGAATGTTCCCAAAAGTTTTAACAGTAAAGCTTCTAGTACTATTATTTGAAAAATCATTGGGGAATTTTGAATATTGCTTTTGACTATAACCAATCAATCAAGTTGTGAAGGAGAAACTCTTGCCAGATAAAGGTTTAATGTCTGTTGACTGTAAATAAAACTGCGGATATTTCTTCTTATTGAAAGCTTTTTTAAATTCCGACCACGGATCGGAATTTCGACAACGAGAAAAATGATTCCATAACACTATCCATTCAAGATAGTGACTTTCACCGTTTAAAACGGCTAAAGGTCTATCAGAATGCCCTGTAACAGGGGTTAAAGTTACCGAACGTCCTCTACAGCATTAAAAACTTTATCAATGCTTGGCTCGTTCCACAAGGATATGGAACTACCTAGAATCTCAGGTAGTCCTTAAAGTCCCCAGACTTAACAGCTTATTAAACAAAGGTTTCAAGCATTTTAAAAAATTCCAAGTCCCCATAACAGTTTCCGAACGCTTGGTGATGTCTGGGTACTGCTTGGTGATGTTTGGGTAACTTACTCGCTTTCATAGTTTCCAAGGCTTACAGGACATCCTAGAAGCTCGCTCCATATTGGAGCTAAGCTCTTAATGGTCGGTCGGATTTTTTAAAAGAATTCCGACCGACCAGTTAAGGTTGTCGGAACAACCTACAAGTTTATGGTTTGATGCAACCAGTGTTTTGTACTAGACATTCTTCGAGGGTCTTAAGAGTATAAATACTCATAATAAAGAAGCAAAACCAAACTGTGTATAAAATTTACAAGCGCAAAAAGTTATCTAAGTACAAAAAAAGAATTGACACTGTCAATTTCACAAATTGACGTGGAATTGACATGGCTAAAAAGCTATATATGATAAAGAATACAGGAGAATTGACAGAATTGACAGAGAAAAATAAAAAGAGGAAAAAACAAATTATTTATTCTCTTTTTTATACTTATTGCTTACTTAGATTTCTTTTGTACTATCTTTAATACTACATAGTACAAAAACACTGGTTGCATAATACCAACTTAGAATCTTTTCTATATCTACTGACTTCATTTAAAGACAATAATAATACATTATGTTTTTCTTTTTCTTTTCCTAGATAAGTTTTTTATGACAATTCTGACAATTTTCTTGTAAACCTTATGCTGTATAGATTTTTAGCCGTGACAATTCCATGTCAATTCAGAGTATTGACAGTGTCAATTCATTTTTATACTTAGAAAAGTGTTTTCTCAGTTTTTTGATAGTGTTTGATTATACTTAAAAAAATAAAAAGTTAGTCAAACACCCTTAATTTTTGAAAACTGGTTTTAATCCGTCTCCTTACTTAACAGGAGACGGAACTTATGAAACTATTCTCATGGTTAAAACCGTTCTAGAACTGGTCTAGAACGTTTGCTAACTTTTTTCAAGGCTCATACATCAATAAATATTTTTATGCTTTATTTCTCCGATTTTCAGTTTATTAAATTAAGTATAAATGATTTTGACATTTTAATACTTTTGTGTTTCAAGAAACCAGTTGCTATAAAATTAATCAGGTAAGCATATAAAATCAATTATTAATCTTATACTATTTTTGATAGAGATAATGTAGAGAATGAAAAGTATTCTGCAAAAAAAATGTATGTTATTATATACGTATGGAACACGAAAGAAAACTATGACAATTAGCGGAATCATTCAACCCAAAAACACTAAAAGCAAAAGAGATTATGCTAACAGGATTAAATCTAAAAAAGAAAAAAACATTTGGATTACTCCAGAACAAGATGCGTTACTCAAACAAGTTTCAGCAAAACTAGGAATGAATGAAAGAGATACTCTTATTAAGGGAATTGAAATTCTGAATTCTCAAATAAATTCCGATAATATAATGTAAATCTGCAATACATTTAGAGATTTTTTGAAAACTCAGTTTTTAATTCTCTAATGTATCTAAAAAAATAACCCCAGTTTGTAACTAGGGTGAAAACTGAGTTTTCAAAAAATATAAATTTTTCTTAAGGAAATATTAGCATGGAAAGCAATACAATTGCAACCACTTCTACTCATAATTCCATTGTAGAAGAAAAAAAAGACGCTTTTAAACACCTACCTTGGAAAAGAGCGAATAATGCAGAAGCGATCGCTAAAGGTTTGGATTTCATCCCGGATTCTTGGGTGATAACTCCGGTAATCAATAAAAAACCTTGTAGAAAAAACTGGAATGGTGAAAATCCAGTATCTAAAGATGTAATAAGAAATCACATTTTATATGGTGTTGAGACTGTTAGCGAAAAAGGTAGAAAATATACTCAGTACATTTCTGGATTTGGAATTCGTACTGGAGAGATTTCTGGTGGAATTATTGCAATAGATGAAGATGGTGAAATTCCAGGAGAAATTCTAGAAAAAATTGTAGAAAAATTAGGTGATGGTCAACTACCTAAAACTATTTCGCTAACCAGTGGAAAAAAAGGTAGAAAGCAAAGTTTGTATCAAATTCCCGATATCTATAGAGAAGCTTTCAAACCTATTACAAAAGTTGTTTTAGATTCTTTCGATGGAATATCTAGCAACGATGGAGGACTTGAGTTTAGATATGGACATATTAATCAATCAGTTCTGCCTCCATCTATTCATCCTAACACTGGTTGCTATAAATGGATAAATTCCCCTGAAGATACCGAAATTGGTATTTTACCCGCTTGGATGTGTGATTTTATTATCAATGAATGGAATAAAAAGATTGAAAATGTTAAAACAGAAATACCAAAAGTAGTAGAAAGAGGAGAATCTTCTCAATCTTCTCAATGTTTAAGTGATTTCGTTCATTATGTTGTAGTGCCTAAAATCCCATTTGATGAACTTTTTAATGTAATCGATCACAATTTCATTTATGATTGTGACACTTACAAAGGAATACCACCTTTTAGAGATAGTGAAGGTAATACAAGTTTTCACGTATGGCTCGATGAACATGGGAAATGGGGATGGCACGACAAAAAACTTGATATTGGTGGAGATATTATCAATTATATCTGGCAATACGAACACGTTAAATCTGGAACACCTACAGGGCATTGGTTTGTAAAAATTGTTCAGAACCTAGCTTTTAAAGCAGGAATCGATTTACCCGAATGGCAACCGAAAGAGAATAATAGTAATTCAGAAAATGAATCCCAGTCAAATTTTGAAAACTCAGTTTTCAAAAAATCCGACAATAAACATAATAAAAAATATTCAATCTCAAAAATCGAAGACTGTATTAGAGAAATTCTTTCTAAAGGTTTACTATCTTCACAGGAATCTAAAGAACTTTCTCATTTGCATTTTCGGTTGCAAAATGAATTCAAATTCCCAGCAAAGTTTTTCAACGAATTAATTAACTCAGTTCGCAAAGATTTAGGCGTAATAGATTCTTTAGAACAAAAGAGATTAAACAATCTCTTAGAAGCTGGAAAAGCTGAATTAAACCTTTTTGATATTTTTCCTAAAACTTTAGCTGAAGCCATAGAAAATGAAGCAAAAATTAAAAACATCGAACCTATCATTTTAATTCAGCTTTTATTTCCCGCTATATCATCTTTAGTAGGAAATAAAGTAAATCTGAGAATCAATTCTCATAAAGTTCCAGCAATTATTTGGAGTGCTATTGTAGGTGCTCCTAGTACTGGAAAATCTAGAGGAGCTGATTCAATAATTGAACCTATTTTTAAATTACAAGCCAAAAGTTTGGAAAAATTAGCAGAACAGAGACAAAAATATGAAGATGAGATGCTTGATTATGAAGAAAAATATAATTCGATAGTTAAAAGTGTAGGAAATTCTTCAAATAGAAAACCTGATATTTCTCCTGAATTTTTACAATTCATAGAAAATAAAAATTTAATAGTCGATGAATTAAACAAATCTGAAATATTAAATTTGGCAAGGGAAAGCGGTGAATTGATTAAACCTGAAGAACCTAAGCCTAGAACTTACCTCTTTGACGATTCTACTGTATCCGCAGTTCAAAACACACTGGTTTCTAATCCAACTCACTCTGGATTATGGTATACGGATGAAATTTCATCAATTTTCGATTCATTGGGACAATACAGTAAGACTTCCAAATCAAATGATAGACCTAGATTATTAAAACTCTGGGATGGTAAAGATATTTCTATCACCAGAGTAGCTAGCGAACCAAAAATCTCTAATGGATCGGCATTATCCTTAACTGGCGGCATTCAACCAGGGGTATTTAGGAAAGCTTTCAAAGATGTTGAGGATTCTGACGGATTACAAGCACGTTTTTTATTTGCTTCCACTAAAAGGCTTGATAGTCACGAATCTTTAGAAATTGCTGAACTATCTGGAAAACTAAATCATTTTTACCAATTTTTAGATTCGATTCCTAACTTAGAAATTAGATTTTCTAAGGAGGCTTATGAAATGTATTGGCAGATTAAAAAGAAGGAAGATGAATGGTATAAAAAATCTTCAAGCACTGCAATGCAAAACTGGATTGGTAAATTTAATTCTCACGTATCACGCTTAGCAATTTGTTTTCATCTTATCGAAACATATTATAAAGGGAATGTTATCAATCTAGATGAAAAAGATGGAACACAATATGGACTATCTTTAGAAATTTCCGCTTTAACTATGCAAAGAGCATTAACTCTAGGATTATTTTACAAACAATCTTTAGAGTATCTGCTTGGTACTGTAGCAGATTCAGATGATGAACATCTAATACTTTTACAAATTCAGGAATTATCTAAAACTTTTGATGAAGGCATAACTATTCGTGATATTTACCGTAAAGTAAAGGGAGTTGAACGATATGCAAAATTAGAGGATCAAAAACCAACAATGGTTGCTGAAAGCTTTATTAAAAAGTTAGAAAAATACGGATACGGTTCAATAAAGAAAAAAGGAAAATCTCTTTTTTATAAAGCTTTTGATAAAGTTTTGGGCTTTAATTTGCAAGAATCTTCTAGTGAGTCTTTAGTAAATGTTGAAATTGATATTGATTCTTTCGACATTTATGAAGATGAAGAAAAAGTAATACCAATCAATCAAAAGCAAAAAGTTCAAGAACCAACGCAACCAGTTGAAGAAGTCCAAGAAACAACTCCAACCATTCAAGAAGTTGAAGCCATTCAAGAAGTTGAAGAAACAAAACTTGAAAGAGAACCAAACAAAGATTTAAGAATTGACAAAGATTATTGTAAATATTTCAAAGATAATCTTCCTCTTGAAAACATGAAAGCTTGGATAGGAATTAAAGGATGTTACAAAAAGGATAACAAAACTTACTTTCTGATTGAAATTAAACGAAATAAAAAATTAATTATTGAAAGAACGAATGGAACTAAAACCGTTGAATGTAATATCGAAGAGTTTGAAATTTACGATAACGAGATTGAAGAATTGCCAAAAGCTTGCTAAGTAAATTTTGAAAACTCAGTTTTCAAAAATCATCCCAGTTAGCAAAGTTTAATCAGTTTAGCTTTAATTAGTTAAGCTGATTGAATAAAAATATTTCATGAATTTTACTAATGATACAATAGTATTAAACGTTTAGACACTAAGGCTAAACATCAAGACATAACAATTATGGACAGAAGAAGGTCTTCAAACTATGTACAACACAATGCAAGTATCCCCAGGCAGCTATCAACCCTTATTAGAATGATTTGCGCCAGCGAGCATTTAACGCTGGGTGAAGCCACTGAAGAAGCCTTAGTTTTATGGGTAAATATCCAAAAAGAAAAAATTGGAAACTTATCTAAAACGAAAACTGACTTTTCAAAAGTTTCTAAAACTAAAAGCAGGATTTACGAGAAAGATAATTCGTTTATTCAAAAAGAGGAAGTATGCGTCTAACATCGACAACTAATACAACTAAAGTAAATGCGGACTTGGAAGTCAGGATTATTGATGGCAGCTTAAAGGGCATCAAAGTTTATTACAGGGACAATTCCATAAAAAGTTTCTTGGATGGCTTCAAAGATGCCAAAATTCAGGGAATTGATATTGAATTCATCAAAGCTGAATCGCTTTTAGATGAGGAAGACTTGTTTGATGATGAAGAATTTTTAGAGGATTAGTATGTATATCTGTGACAGCCAGAAAAATCGTAACTCTCGAACTGGAAGTAAAATATGTTAATCAAAAATTGGCTAACATCTTTTTACCAGGAAGTCAAAACCCAATAGGAATCATTTTTCAAAACTCCAATGAGATTGGATTTGAATTCAACGATGATTTTTCAAATCTAGAGCCTAAATTTCCTAAAACTTTAATTCTTCCTGACTTAGGTGAACTTTCTCAAGGATTCTTAGGCTTGAGAGGACTTGAACTTTGGAAGTCAGTATTTATTCCAGCAATTTTGGAAGTTAGCGAAAAAAGCATAAGTATTACTGACAGAAAACTTTGGATAACTTGTTAAAAGGACTAAAAATCATGAGCGACTTTAATCAAGAAGCTGAAAATATAGCTAATAAAATCAATAGAACAAAAGCTAAAGTTGATTGGTGGTGTTTAATGAATGCTAAATTTACAATCGAAAATCCTGGTTTAGCAGAAGAGTTCCAAAGCTTAATTAATGATATAACAACTTTGGATATCTCTAGTCCTAAGCTAATGCAGCTAGGTTATGAATTAAATAATGCAATACAATTGGATGACGATAAACTCATTCTTTTCAAAAGTGAAATTAAGAAATTTGAGAAAAGATTGAACGCTTTCAAAAAAAGCTTTACGACTTTTATGAGTAAAGCTAAAGTTGACTTTCAATTCGATTAAAATCTAAAAAATGGAGAATGCTATAATAAAGTTAATAAATATTTCTTTTATAAATTTTGCTAGTCGAAGACCCCAGCTAGCATATTTAAATTCTGATTATTTTGGGGCAAATGTCTTCAAAAAACCTTCTTTCTTTAACTTCTTAGACTTGAAAAAAATTCTCCCCAGTTTTGAGACTAGGGAGAATTTTTATTAGAGAGAAAATAAAAAATGAAAACTGAGTTTTCAAAATTCAACCAAAGTTACAAAATTCAACCAAAGTTACAAAATTTGAGGTAATACAATGGCAACGTCTTTAACTTATAGAATCGAAAATGAAGAATCACAGGAATTAATAGATTTGATAAATTCAGTAAACAATGCTAAAGCAGCTAAATTTAAAGAAGCTAGTATAGCTAAGAAACAGGCTAAATTCGTTCAAAGTCAAAACGTTAAAAAAGAACCTGCGACCATTAATAGTGATTTACCAAAAAATAATGAAACACAACTGGTTGCAGAAAACAATAATGATTCGATTGATTTGGAATACATTCAAAAATTGATTCAGAATGCTTTAAAGCCTGCGAAATCGAATCAAGAAAAGTTATCAGATTTTCAAAAAAAACCGGGTATTACAACTTATCAGGAAGTTAGAGAAATCATAGCCAGTTTTAGCAATGAGGATTTAAAACTTCAGAGACTAGGAACACTTTTAAGTACTAAGCCAAATAATATAGAAATTCATTATTTGGTGGATAGAAAATTAACGGAATGCTCCTTCATTACCCCATTATCAGATGGAAATTGGGATATAGTGATTTATGAAGAAGATGTAAAGCAAATTTCTAAAAGTTTAGGAATTAAAGTCAACCATGTTGCAAAATTTATTTATGCTCACGAGATTTCCCATTACGTCCAATTTATAACATCAAACCAAACCTATTTAGAATGGAAAGCATGTCATGAATCAAATAATGAAGCTAGCGAAAAGCAAGCATGGGACTATGGAGAGTTAATTTTAGAGAACAATCATTATGGCGATTTAATTCCAGCTTATAAACTGTGTCAAAACTGGATTGAATGGGGAAGATAAAATGAATAAATTAATTCAACTTTTTGTGAGATATTTTCCGTTTTTAAAAGGATATCAAATTAATGATTTATTAGTTTCCATGGAAATTACAAGAATCATGAAAATGCTGAACTCGGATGATTTAAATGAAATTCGAGACTTAACTTATGATGAGATATTAACTCGTTTAAACACCTCCCAATGATGCCCTAAGCAACCTTACCATCAGTCATTTAAAAAAACGTACTTTTCTCTCTAGTCTATTATTGGTATAGTTCATTATTTCTAGTAAAGTCAGTACTTACTACGCATTTCCCAAGGGAAAAAGACTGTACAAATTCGTGCAGTCTTTTTAATCCGATTTGACCCAATCGGTAGGGTCGATATATCGCTGCAAAGAGCCAAGGTAAGACAAGTTTCCAACTAATCCGATTTAACCCAATCGGTAGGGGTAAGTAATTTTTTGACAGACGCCTAGTATCTATGGTTTCCAACTAATCCGATTTAACCCAATCGGTAGGGAGTTCGTTTAGGAGACCATACCCAGCAAGGGGTTCAGCCGCCAAATCGACACCACTGATGGAATTATAGTACATCCTCCCAGAAATCGCACAAAACTGTATCCTAAAGCTTGAATTAAAGGCAATATAAAAGCATTTTTCGTAGCTTCTTCAGTTTTTATAAGATTTTTCTGCCTCTGAACCTTTTGAGAAAGCTGCTTAATTTGGTCAATAAAATCCATATTTTTTTATTTTACTATAGTAAATTTAGTTTGTATATCAACAATTTCAAAATGTAATACAAACATCCGGAAATATATCTATTTATTTTGCTTATCATGAGGTTTTTATAGTTCGGATTTACTCTCTTTGCTTACAAAATTATCTCCAATCAGATTTAAATATAAAAGCACTTGTAATACTTTTTTACGTTAAAAAACCTATCACAAGGATAAGCATAACGTGGTTACATTGAATTTTGAAAACTCAGTTTTCAAAAAATAATACTTTATTAAAAAAAATAATTCTGATTTGTCTGCAAAATGTCTACCTAAATTTTGCTTGATTTAGTCAACCTTTTAATAGTCTTTACGCAAAGTTATCTCCCTTACCGTCGTTGGGAAGTCATCCACCAATCTCTGGAAAGCAGAACGAGCGAACGCATAGCAGATAGCTTTGTAGAATGGATGCTAGAATATTATCCCCTGATGAAGGTAGACTCGGTTGAACATTCCTATCTCAACTACAGCGTTGCATCCTTAGTCCGAAATCTTTGTCAGTCAAGCCCCGTGCTTTGGGTTGTGGTGGATGGTTTGGGATGGTTGGATCACCAAGAACTCTTATCTATCCTCACCCAAAATCGCCAACTAGCAGTAGAAAAAGATATAGAACCTCGGTTCAGTATCTTGCCAACCAAGACAGAATATGCTAAAGGAAGTTTGTACTCCCAACTTTTACCCAATAGTTCTGCTTGGGAAAAAGACAGTATTAAAAAAGCCTTTGCAAAGATGGGATTGGGAGAGCATTATACAGACAGCCGCATCCATCGCCTACGCAAAGATTTAAACAAAAGAAAACACCAACTCTATTGTTGGGACACCACCCAGTTTGACGAACTGCATCACAACAGCACCGATTGGCAGCATCTCTATAATATCAAGCGTCCCCACACCCTAGAACTTATAGCTAGGGAAATCCTATCCTTTGTACAAGAATATCCTAATCCAGAGGAACTTCGAGTTGCGATCGCCAGCGACCACGGACAGATTTTAGGAACCTCGGAAAAAATTACCTGTCCTCCAGAATTAGAACCCCAAGGAAGAATCGCCAAAGGGAAAACCACAGATCCTCGGTTCGTCGTGTTGGAGTGCGAACGATATGGTTTACCCCACGATATCAGTATAGTACGAAGTTCTGCCAGCATCAGTTCCTTTAGTTACAACCCCGACAAAAAAATTCTCGGTTCTCACGGAGGGCTTTTCCCCGAAGAAGTTGTTGTTGGATTCTCCATCCTGAAAAAAACCATACAACGCACTCCCGTCATTATTAGCTGTCATGGCAAAGGAGAAGCAGGAAAACCAGGAAACATCGAGATTACCATTGATAATTCCAACACCGTACCGCTTACAGACCTGTATCTATATATTAAAGAATTGCCGTCATTTGATACAAAAAAACCCATAGAAAAGACAATTCCAGCCAATCAGCGAGTCACCTTCCAACTCACAATACCCAAAACCCCAGAACTGTCACTGACTTGTGAATGCGATCGTCTTTCCCTATCAGGAGAACTCACCTTTAAATTTGCAGGTCATGAAATCAGCAGTGCCAACCTCACACCAGATTCTCAGATTGCTATCACGCAAATGTTTATTAGCCAAGGATTTGACATCAATGAATTCTTGTAAAACCACCCAAAACACCGTTGAAATTGCATAAGCCCCAACAGAAAAACAGAAACCAGAAGAATGAGAAACGATTTGGTAGGTTGGGTTGAGGAACGAAACCCAACATTTCATCAAATTATTGGGTATTATTTCTATATGATGGCGTTAATCATTGCGATCGCGCAAAGATTTTAGATTTGCACGTATAGTAGCTGTGTGAGGATGATTTATCCCTAAACTTTTTGAAGCAATTTCCAAAGCTTTTTGGCAAAGTGGTTCGGCTTCGCTATACCTTTTTTGGGAGGAGTAGAGATAAGCTAGGTTATGGTAACTAGTGGCAACAGAGGGATGCTCTTCTCCCAGCAGCCTTTGCAAGAGTTCTAGCGCTTTTTGTAACAGTAGTTCGGCTTCCGAGTACCGACCGCGTTCTTTCAAGTAGTAGCCAGTTTTATTAAATAACAAAGCGGCTGTTTCCAACTCAAATTGATACTGGGAAATCCAATGAATTGCAACTCTCGCATGGGGTAAAAGCCGATCACAGACTCGCCAGTTTGCATATTCACCCTGTGGAAAAACCTGTGCGAGCGCAGCGACAATCCTTTCTGCCCAAAGACGGCAGCTGTCCTCATCCATCTCAGTTCTCAACACGAACTGCACAAGGCGGTGAATATCAAAAGTTTTAGGAGTTGGGTTGCGGTAAATCAGCTAAAACCGTCCTGCTTCTTTGATGACATGGACAAAATCTAGGGGTTTATCTGCTAGGAGGCTGAGATTTTCTCCTAATTCTGCCGCACCAAGAGTAAAAATTTCTTCGGGAATCGCATCCGGTGCTAAAAAGGCTGAAACGCGAATCAAATCTGCTGCTGTTGGGTTGCGTTCTAATAACTTCTGAAACGCCAGGGAAAAAGTGATAGTTACGCTTGGATGCTCGTCAATTTTCTAGAGAACCCAAACACTTATACAATAGGGAGAATGACTCTGCCCTATTGTAAGAATTCCTCACCTAACCTTCTTCAGATGCTTTTGAAGCTATTTTTGTGACTTCCTCCACGGACAAATCGACCGCCTTCGCCACTTCGGAAATGCTGTAGCCCATATCTAAAAAGCGTTTAGCTGCTTTTAACATGGTTTGACGTTCCAAATCTTTGTAAATTCGTGTTTCTTCAATGCTTAGTCCTAACATAGCTTCAACTTCCTCTCTAGTCAACGACGAAAATTTATAAACGGTAATGATCGTGATGATTTCTATAATTTCGTTTTTTGCCAGTGTACCTGTTTCTTCTAATTCTACTCGCTTAATGAATTGCTTCGCCAACAATTCATCCAATGCATCCGTAACTTGCTAAGCGAACAAGCATCTATGGAAAATAGCAACCCAGATGTTGAGTGTCAGTTGGTGTTTGATACAGAACATGACCATTATCAATTACTAGATGTTGGTTGGGAAGGACTCAAGCGAGTGTATAACTGTTTTATCCACGTGGATATTAAAGATAGCAAGATTTGGATTCAGCGCAATACGACTGAGCTAGATATTGCCCAAGCATTAGTAGAGATGGGAGTATCAAAGGAAGATATTGTTTTGGGATTGCATCTGCCCTACAAACGTCCGTATACAGGGTATGGTGTGGCGTAAGAGAGAACAATATGTAGGCGGATGAGTTTGGGACGAGTCTGCTCATCAAGATAATGACATTGAACTGCATCTCGTACCATTTCCCGCAACGTTTTTAAGTCATCCGCTTGGGTGAAAATGGACTCATGAATTTCGACAGATTGGTAGAGAAATTTACGTTGAGGTTAAGTGAAATGAAATTATGACAATTCTTCTCAAAATATTCCTATAGGAATTCTAAATTATTCGCAAAAAATGTATGCGCGTTCCAGCAAATATACAGCAGTTTTCAGATAGATGAACCACTATGCTCTTGTGGTACGGGCGTCCCCGCCCGTACATTTAATAGAGCGGGCGGGGACGCCCGCCCCACAAGATATGCCCGCTCCACAAGATATGGTCTATTAGAAATTACTGTGAAGTACCTACATTTTCAGTGGGTTTCGCATTTAGACTTTCATCGCCAGACGGGGAGTTTTTCGAGTTCCTCTAACCCCATATCGCGAGTCATGATCGGAGCATAACCCAATTCTGAACGTGCTTTGCGATCGCTAAACGTTAGTTCCTGACCGATAAGTCTGACCATCGTTCGAGTTATGGGAGGGGCTGTTTTGCGCTGAGCGATTTGCCAAATCATTTCCGTCAACAGAGCAACATTCCAAGCAAGCCGCCGAGAAATGCTTAACTTCCCTGGCTTGACTCCTGCAATCCCAAGCAAAGCGGTCACCCACTCGCGGAACTTCACCGCATCTCCATCACTGAGAAAGTAAGCTTGTCCGCCTGGACTTCGTTGTGCAGCTAAGATAGCACCGTGACAGACATTCGCTACATGAGTTGTCATGTAAGGATAGTTGCCTTGGTCAATCCAAATAAATTGCTTGGTTTTTACTGCTGTCACAAGTTGCGGCAACACTCGATCGCCATTTCCCCAAATCCATGAAGGGCGAACAACAGAAGTTTTAAATCCAGGTCGATTGGCAGCAATGACTCGTTCCTCAGCTATGCTTTTGGTAGCAATGTAAGGAGAAAATCGAGGCTGCTTTAAAGGCTCTTTTTCATCAATGTTTGACAATGGTTTGCGATCCAACACAGAAGCCGCCGCACCGATTTGAACAAAGCACGGAACTCCTACAGTTTGAGCTGCTGCTAACGTACATTCTGTACCCATGACATTGGTTTTGTAGAATGCTCTATAATCACCCCAAATACTCAAAAATCCAGCAATGTGAAAAACTACTTCACAATCTTGCATTCCTTGTATCATGACTGACTCATTGAGTAAATCTCCGCGAATTGCTTTAGCTCCGAGTTGGATAACCTGTCGCGCCCCTTGCTCCGATCGCACTAAAGCATTGACCGTGAATCCTCGCTCGCGCAACATTTGAATCATGTAACCACCGACAAACCCGGAACCACCTGTTACAAAAGCTTTCATGAATCTTTCCCGATAGAGTTTTAGCGTTTACGCAACATCATTCTTTCAACGAGCGATCTCCACATCCAATCAGGGAGCAGGGCGTGTAATAACAGAAATGTTTGACCGTAAGGTGAATAGCGTAGTTTTGGAGAGCGGTCAACTGCGGCTCGGTAAATGACTTTGGCAACACCTTCTGGTTCTGGTAAAGAGTCATTCACTTTCTCGCTAAACTGTTTCATTCGGCTCGCCATCTCCGTGTATTCGGGATGCACTGCCCAAGTACTCCCACGATTGATGAAATTCGTTTTAATTCCACCGGGTTCAATAATTTTGATCCGAATCCCAAAAGGTCTTAACTCATAGCGAATCGCCTCAGAAATCCCCTCAACTGCCCATTTTGTGCCATGGTAAGAAGCGGTTAGCGGAAAAGCAAGACGACCTCCAATTGAAGTCACATTAACGATCGTACCACCGCCCTGTTGGCGCAACACGGGCAGCACTCCTTGTATGGTGGAGACCAGACCAAACACGTTGGTTTGAAACTGCTGTTCGAGTTGCTTTTGCGTTACTCCTTCAAGGGGTCCCATCAGGGCATATCCGGCATTATTGACCAACACATCAATGCGCTCAAAGTGCGCCAATGTCTTTGCGATCACAGAAGTAATCGTTTCAGGAACCGTTAGATCCAAATGTGGATAGATAATCCTTGAATCCTTTGCCTCTACAAACTCACGAGGTGAACGCATGGTAGCTGCAACATTCCAACCCTTTTGCAAAAAATACCTAGCAGTTGCTTCGCCAATTCCACTTGAAGCACCTGTAATCAGCACAGTTTTACCCATCGCCATCAACTTCCAGAAATTTCTTGTGTTTTCAGTTGCTAGAGTAGACTGTGGAGTATAGTCCACAGTCAAGTAAATTTTTAAAGTTTTAGGTAGCTGCAATGCTCATTGGTGAACTGGCTAAAACAACAGGCTTGTCCAAAGATACGATTCGCTTTTACGAAAAAATGGGGCTAATTGATGCAGATGAGCGACAAGCAGGTACAAGAACCTACAAGGAATTTAGCCCCTTGATGGTGGAAAGGCTGATGATGATTACCCAAGGAAAATCTCTAGGATTTACCCTCAATGAAATTAAGTATCTGATCCAAGCGTGGGGAAATGATATAATGCCAACTGATGAAAAAATTCGAGTGATTGACAGCAAACTCGAAGAAATTTCTGAAAAAATACAGCAACTCGAACAAATTAAAATCTATCTGACCGCCAAGCGGAATGGAATCATCGGTAAGGCTGATATTGTGTCTGGTTGAAAAGTTTTGCGATCGTCAAAATTCTCCCTGGCAACCCTGTTAGCGTGAAACTGAAACCTGAAGACTTAACAATAGGCAAATTACCTTCTATTACCATTTGCACGGCTGTATCTAAGGGGATATGAAGTGTTTTTATCGTCTCTGTCCCTTCTTGGTGTGCTTCTGTTAAAGTTAACGGCTTTGCCAAAAACATCTGCACCTGACAACGAACAATCGATGTATCTAAATCAATGACACCTAAATCAAAGAAGTCTGATGCTTTGATGCTAGCTTCTTCTTCTATTTCACGTTGTGCTGCTTCTTGCAAAGGTTCATCTTCTTCAACTGCACCGCATATAACTTCGATGCTTTCTTTCCCAAGACTATAGCGAAATTGCTGAATCAGATACACCTTGCGATCGCCCTTTCAGTATTGCTAGCATTTTCTACGATCAAGTCTGGTAAGCTAGTGACACTACTGCTAAATGTTCCAGTAAATAGATTCTCTGTACTTAAAACTCCGCGATCGCTGTTGGAGCTAATTATACTTGCTTGAGTGCCATTATTAACAAAACTGGTATGACTACCGTCTAAACGATTCGTATTTGTCCTATCTGATGCGAACATATGTACTCTCCTAGATGTTTAGAAATGCTTGTTTTCAATGAATAAGTCCACAAGCATTAAGCGATTTATAAACTTTACAAGTCCAAATCGCTCATAGTTCAAGGAAGGCAAAAGCCATCCCTTTAGTATTTTTTTAATTTTGTTTCCCAGATACAACATCTGGGAGGAACGCTCGTAATTCCCCTCGAAATTGGCTATTTCTAGCTTTGGCTATTCTTGCAGAGAACTCTCCTAATCTGGTTTTTCACCATTATCTTTTTAGGAGATGTATACCTCATTTTTAGTTGCAATCCTAATGATAGCAGCTTCAGACTCCCAGAATCAACAATTGAAAAGACTGGGGGTTTATAGTGCAAGCGATAAGCACTCTTTCGGCTTGCGCTTCGCGATCGCACTTACAGTTTGGACAACGATCTAGTCGAAAACCTAAATATTTTATGAATTATACGTGAAGTTACGTGCTATCAGAATTAGCACATCGTTTGATGCGTATGCGATCGTACCTTTTATTACCATTCTTCAAAGAGCAAAAAGTATTCGGGAAAATTTTGTAAATAGATATACATTAAACTCAAAACAAAAACTCATCCAGTTGCTTTAGGAACAAATTGTTTGCCTGAATATAACAACGGCTTACTGTGTCTGACACTTCCTAAACCTGAAGAAGAAAAAAATAGAGTTGTAACAATTAGTTTAAATAAACCAAATCTGCAAGCTATTAGCAGACAAGCAAACGGACAGACTGGTTAAGAGCAATCGGCATCGCTCTCTCAAGCCAGTTAACTTTTTTATATAGCAATCCAAACTGAAACCAGTTGAAATTGGCTCTCTGTAGGAGCCTAGTGTTCGTAAATTAAATGGGATAGCTATATAATTGCTATATCTTGATATTTTTTCAAGTTATGGTTTGGTATGATAGTACAATGTCGTAAAAAGCAAAATAAAAATTTGAGTAAAAATCCCCCAGGACCTAAATTGTGCGAGGAACTGGGGGTTGTTATCATATGGAACAGGTAGAAGCAAATGAACTCAAGCTTGGCAAAATTTATGAAGTTGAGTTTCTCAATGGCTACAAATTGGTGGTGAATTTTGCAGGGGTCAAAGGTGAGCGTTACTATTTCCTCAATGAAGATGGACACCAGTTCTCAATTGCTAACAACTGTGTTCAGTATCACCGCTTTTATAAATTGGGCTAAAATTTGCCAACCGAGATAAGGTAAACTTGAATGAGGTTTTGCAACTCACTGAAGCACTGCAAAAGGCTGACACGCCAGTAGAACCAAAACTATCTGCAACTAGAGTGAAAAAAGTTGTCAATCGCTTGGAAGGAGTAGAAGCCGTGGAATACACCCACCCTACACCTTGGTTACTGGTCATATGTTAAAAACTTGGGATTGCCCACTAAAGAATCTTAGCTCTAGCTTAACTGCAACTTCGTCCTCAAGCAACTAGATAATAAGCAGCTAATATAAGCTTATCAACAAACAGAATAAATTTTTGCTGAGTAACTGGTAATTCTCTTCCATCCAAAGGTACCAAGAACTGTTCACCAAGAACACCCAACCTTATAAAATTTTATCGACAGAGGGAATTGTGGTATGGAGGGATGATTATCAGTAAACAGTCAATTTTATGCAGTAATAACGACACATTGGAACTTAATAGTGCTATGTCTACTCAACTTCGATCTCTAGGACAGTTTTGTCTTCTATCCTTAATTGCAGTCTCCTTAAGTCTTGCTTCCTGTACTAGCGATGGTAAAAACAGTACCAATGTGTCCTTGACTGGTGCAGGCGCAACTTTTCCCGCGCCTTTGTATCAGGGATGGTTTTCCATGTACAACCAGCAACATCCGAATGTGAAAATCAACTATCAATCCATTGGCAGTGGTACCGGAGTCACACAGTTTATTCACGGTACTGTGGACTTTGCAGCCAGTGATGTGGCAATTACAGACGAACAAGCTGCTAAAGTTAAACGGGGTGTGATCGCTCTACCAATGACTGCTGGTGCTATAGTGGTAGTCTATAACTTATCTAATGTGGCAACAGGTCTAAAACTACCACGTGCAGTTTATACAGATATCTTTCTAGGCAAAATCAAAACTTGGAATGACCCGAGAATCGCTACAGTTAATTCGGGAGTTAAGTTGCCTAATCTACCAATCTTAGTTGTACATCGCTCTGATGGTAGCGGAACCACAAGTGTGTTTACGCAACATCTAAATGCTATCAGTCCGGAATGGAAAAACAAAGTAGGGGCTGGTAAAGCTATAGCTTGGCCAATCGGTATTGGCGCTAAAGGTAATGAAGGTGTCACCGCTCACATCCAACAACTTACAGGAACAATTGGGTATGTAGAATATTCCTATGCCATGCAAAATAATTTATCTGTAGCTGCTTTAGAAAATAAAGCAGGTCGTTATGTAATGCCAACATTAGACTCAGCTGCTAAAACTTTAGAAAAAATAGAATTACCCTCCAAGAATTTAATTGCTTTCATCACCGATCCAGCAGATCCTCGGTCTTATCCAATTGTTACTTACACTTGGCTTCTCAGTTATCAAAAATATCAAGACCCTCAAAAAGCTCAAGTCATCAAGAAGTTTGTTGACTGGGCGTTAACTAAAGGTCAGAAATATAGTGCAGAACTAGGATATGTTCCTCTACCGCATGAAGTCGTAACTAAAGTACAATCTGCTGCCAAGAAGATTTCTGAACGCCCCACCCCATAGGTTGTTAAAAGTGGTAAAAGTAGCTCTTGCATTATAGATGTTTTGATAAATTTTATGACAAAATTTATTAAAAGCCTTGATTTCTAGTTAAAGCCAGTATAATCATTCGCCATTGATAAAAGCGTTCCCAAACAAGGTTATGGAGCAATACAGTTCAGTTAAGCAGTTATTTAGAAACCCGGTATCTCCAAGATACCGGGTTTGGTGCTCCCCTCGCGACCCTTAACTGAACCGTATTAGGTTATGGAGATCGGGTGCAAAGCGCCTTCAGCAGAGTTCTCCTTTGACTTTCAGGTAAGGTTAATAAAATTTGAGAAATGCTGAAGGAGCCAGAACTTCATTTTTTTGCCTTGATCCTCCATAGTTTTTTATCAATGTTAGAGTTTCCTCACAAGATCCTCACATTTGCAATTTATGTTTAAAACTTGAAAAGTTTGTTCGCCATCTCTTATAGATTTGCGGACAGGCAATTCAAGAATTCAAACAAAAACATTTAATATTAGAACCTTAATAAACTATGAATTACTGTCCTTGCTGCTCTGACCAACTTTTACGACATATTCGTAGTAACGAAATTCACTGGTTTTGTCGTAGTTGCTGGCAAGATATGCCAGCCATAAGTGGTCAAAAATGTATATTAGCGTGTCAAGTCTCTGAGTCTGTTGTCAGAAAATTACCCATGAGAATGGAAAGTGGGCAAGGAACAAGGAACGGGCAATGGGCAATGGTTCTCTCCTGACCCCTATTTTCAAGATAGCGATAAGCCGGAGGCTTAACGGAGTACAGCCATATCGCACCCAGTTTCGGCAAAACAAAAGAATCAAAATAATTCTTTTTTTAGGTCTCATGCCCCATGTTCAACTTATTAAAACGTAAAATTTTCAATTTTTTTGAAATACCAATTATTGCTTTGGTAGAAATCAATAATTGGGTAGCTCGATAAACAATACAGATTTCCAATTGCTCCTCATGAACCCTCGAATCAATTCGAGGGTTTTTTTAAACGCATTTTGTTCATGGTATTTTCTTCACACCAGCCAAAATAAGTTCGATCGCTGCTTTGGTATGCTTTTCTACCATCTCTGGACTGAGGCGATCGACCTCTGGTGTCAGATGCTTCCAATTCTCATGAGCTATGAAATAGAAAATGCAAATCGAAATGATGTGAAGCCCAGTCAGCGCAGGATCTACTTCTCGAAAACTCCCATCTCTAATACCACGCTCTAAAACTTTGAACAAATAAGAATGAACTTCAGCCATGTTCTGTTGACTCAGTTTAATGTATTCTCCACGATTTTGGCTGGCTTCCTGAAACCACAGCATTTGCCGATGGGGATGTTTGGCTTCATAGGCGATCGCAACTCCGATCATTTTCCCCAAGGCTTCCGTTGGTGAAAGCTCATCTAAGTTAAGTAAAGCAAATTCTGTTGCCAGTTCAGCCGCCGGACGCTGTAACACTGCTTTATACAAACCTTCTTTACTCTCAAAATAGTAGTGAATCATAGCAGTCGTCACACCCGCAGCTTTAGCGATCGCGCTTAAACGTGCTCCATACAACCCGTGGCGTGCAAACTCCAGTTCTGCTGCATCCAGAATTTGCTGTTGAGTAACTTCTGCATCGCGCACGGGGCGATTCTTTATTTTTCGCAACTGAACCATGACTGCTCACACTTGGTTTTCTTTCACCATCATAAATTTGTCCTTGACGGTCTTCACTATAACCTATTAGACTAACTAAAAAATTAGTTAGTCATGTAATAAATTGTATGAAAATACTACAAGGCGCACCGTGGCTTTTGGGACATCGCTCTATGCTCAAGCCAAACAAGCCTGTAAAAGTTTCGCTGTGCGGTAACGATTACGTTCTTTGGCAAGACAGTACCAAAAAAATTAACTGCTTGCCGAATGCCTGTCCCCACATGGGTGCAATGCTATCAGAAGGTTGGTGTGTCACTAAACCTGATGGTAGCAGTACGGTAGCTTGCCCATTTCATGCGCTGGAATTTGATGGCACTGGTTGCACGGTTTTACCCGGTTCCAACAAGCCCACCAAATCTTTAATAAAGCCATTAGAGTTAATTGTTCAGGGTGACTTTATTTGGTCATACGGTGGATGTGAGCCAAAAATTCCCATCCCAAAAATTATGAATGAAATTGCAGCAGAGTATGAATTTATTGGTTTGACAGGCGATCGCAGTATCAAGACGGATTTTCTCAATCTGCTGTTAAATATGCATGACTACAATCATCAAAATGGTACTCATCGGCAGTTATTTGAGATTGAAGAAGTCCAACTCAAACAGTTTATCGATAACGGATTTCACTCCCATGCTTATATCGCTCAACCGAGAACCAAACCCAAACTCCGCGACATCTTGAAGAACCCAGCCCTTGTGTTATTGCCAAAAGTACTTGAAGCTCATTTAGAAAACTACTTTCCATGCTTGGGAATCATGCACGGTGAGAGTTCGCTTTTCAGTCTTAAAGAATGTCATTTTTATATTCCAGAATCAGCAGAGCGTTCCCGTGTTGGAGTTTTGATGTTCATGAAAGCACATTCTCCCCTAGCCCATCTGCTTAAAAAAAATCTCCTCAGGCTAATTGATATTGTTATCGAGCAAGACGCTGATATTTTGGGCAAACTCTATACCAATACAGTACAGCATATCAAACTCAACAACGAAGTCGGTATGGATTGGGTGCGACGAAATTTTGACAATTTTCCAATGGTCAGTGACCAGTGACCAGTAATCAGTGACCAGTAACCAGTGACCAGTGACCTGCTCTAACTGTTGAGAAGTGTACTGAATAATTCTCACTTTTGGTAGTTGAATTCCTTCCTAGGTTGGAAATAAATTAAGGGTAAAGAAACTATTAGATATCTCCGAAAAACAATGTAGAGACTAAGCATGGCTAGTCTTTGTAAAAATTGTACGCAATGACCGTAGAAACGAGCCATGGCGCGTGTTTACAAATATTGTATACAATGACAAATAATTTCAGGAGATGTTTATTGTCATAAGCAGAGTGAGTTAATGCAGGGATCGATAATTCCTCTGGTTTCCCAAAATCTAAATAAACATGGAGTATTGTTATGGGAGTACGCTACTTTGCCCTAATTTCCGGCATAGTGTATGTATTGCTAGGTCTCTTTGGCTTCATACCAGGTATGGTTGCAACACCGGGTACTGGTGGACCTGAAGTTTTGATTAAGACCGGATATGGTTACTTACTGGAATTATTTGCTATCAATGTTATCCATAACATTGTACATATAGCTGTGGGTGTTTGGGGACTCATTTCCTACCGTCGCTATATTAGATCGCGGAGTTATGCACGCGGTTTAGCAGTTTTTTATGGAGTGCTGGCAATCATGGGATTGTTACCAGTTCTCAATACAGTATTCGGCATAATTCCGGTATTTGGTCACAACGTTTGGCTTCATGCAGTCACAGCATTAATCGCTGCTTACTTTGGATTCAAAGCACCTGATGCTGTAACACTCAGAGAACAGGAACGCTCTATGGCAAGCGGGCGATCGCGCAACCGCTTTTAATTAAGAGTATGCTAGGGAACCCTCTAACCTGGCATACTTTTAAGCGAAACTTCTTCATTCATTGTTCATGTCACAATTTGAAACTGCCCTTACTGCATACCAAGGCTTCACAGACCAATTTCTCAGTGTTGCGATCGCCACTGTCAGCACAGATGGCATACCCAATGCTAGCTACGCTCCGTTTGTCTTTGATGAAAACAAAAATATTTACATATACGTAAGCGGTCTTGCTACCCACACTCAAAATTTACACGCAGTACCCACAGTAAGCGTGTTATTTATTGAAGATGAGTCACAAACTAAACAAATCTTTGCCCGCCGCCGTCTTATCTTTGACTGTACAGCGACCTTAATAGAACGAGATACCGATTCTTGGCAGCAAATCGTCGATCGCTTTGAAGCACGTTTTGGCGATATTATTCAAATGTTGCGGGAGTTGCCAGATTTTCGTATTTTCAAGCTAACACCAAACACGGGACGCTTCGTTATTGGTTTTGGTGCTGCCTATGAAGTAGACCCAAATGGCTTTGCCACTCTAAAACATATTACAGGTGAAAACAGGATATGAGGGCATTTGTCACTGGTCACTGGTCACTGGTCACTGGTCACTGCCCCCTACCCTTCCGCTACAATGACCTTAAAGATTGATTAAATAAAACGAGAATTCGCAATTTTATGACTTCTTCTGCTCCAGTCAAAACTGAGTACGAGGCAATAATTGGTCTGGAAACCCATTGTCAACTCAGCACTGAAACCAAGATCTTCTCCACGAGTTCTACAGCGTTTGGTGCTGATCCCAATAGTAACATTGACCCAGTTTGCATGGGTTTGCCTGGAGTTTTGCCAGTCCTTAATGAAAAAGTACTAGAATATGCTGTCAAAGCTGGTTTAGCACTCAATTGCCAAATTGCTAAATACAGTAAATTCGATCGCAAACAGTATTTTTATCCCGATCTACCTAAAAATTACCAAATTTCTCAGTACGACCTTCCCATAGCCGAACACGGTTGGTTGGAAATTGAGCTTGTTGATAAGGATGGTAACCCCACCCGCAAGCGAATTGGTATTACGCGCTTGCATATGGAAGAAGATGCAGGTAAATTAGTCCACGCAGGAAGCGATCGCCTTTCAGGTTCCACTTATTCTTTAGTCGATTACAACCGTGCGGGTGTACCGTTAGTGGAGATTGTTTCCGAACCCGATTTGCGTTCCGGACAAGAAGCTGCTGAATATGCCCAAGAGTTACGCCGAATTTTACGCTACCTTGGCGTCAGTGATGGCAATATGCAAGAAGGTTCTCTACGTTGCGATGTCAATATCTCAGTGCGTCCCTTTGGACAAAAGGAATTTGGCACAAAGGTAGAAATTAAAAACATGAACTCCTTCAACGCTATTCAACGGGCGATCGAATACGAAATTGAACGGCAAATTGCAGCCGTAGAAGCAGGAGAGCGTATTATCCAAGAAACTCGCTTGTGGGAAGAGGGCAGTCAACGCACAATTAGTATGCGGGTTAAGGAAGGTTCTAGCGACTACCGCTACTTCCCCGAACCCGATTTAGCTCCCATTGAAGTTACTCCAGAGCAATTGGAGAATTGGCGTGCTCAACTCCCCGAACTACCAGCACAAAAGCGCCATCGTTATGAAAGCGAACTGGGACTTTCTGCTTACGATACACGAGTGCTGACAGAAGAACATGCGGTATCTGAATTTTTTGAAGCAACGCTCAAAGCAGGTGCAAGCGCCAAACAAACCGCTAACTGGATTACTCAAGATATCGCCGCCTATCTCAACAAGAACAAACTCAGCATTACTGAAATCGCCCTGACACCTGCAAATCTTGCTGATCTTATCACTCGTATTGAAACAGGCAAAATCAGCAATGCCATAGCCAAAGAGAATTTGCCAGAGTTACTCAATGGTCGTTCTCCTGACGAATTGTTCAAAGGGAAAGAACTGATTAGCGATCCTAACGTACTGGAAGCCATCATTGATGAAGTTATGGCTGCCAATCCCAAAGAGTTGGAGAAATATCGCAAAGGCAACACCAACCTTAAAGGTTTCTTCATCGGGCAAGTTCTCAAAAAGACCAACAAACTTGCGGAACCAAAATTAACCAACGAATTGGTTGAGAAGAAGCTTAACAGTGACCAGTGACCAGTGACCAGTGACCAGTGGCTACTAACTAACTCCCTCTTTACAGCTTCTTCATAAAAAGATACATGAGGGGTAAGACCCCTCAGTGCAAAAATGATATACTGTGATAAGTAGATGCACCCTGATGATCTGGAGAGCTACCCAAGTGGCTCTCTTTTTCTTATATCTAAACCAATTTTACTGGTAATTTATTTTCTAGCAAGAGGATAATAGAGATGAAATCATAAGTTTTATTTATAAAATTACGGGATTAGCTTAAGAAAAAATAGATTTAAATTGAATAGGGGGTCTTGCCCCTCACCACAAAAATGATATACTATGATAAGTAGATGCACCCTGATGATCTGGAGAGCTACCCAAGTGGCTCTCTTTTTTTTTGCTTATTCAACTCGATATTTCTTTAGATTTTTTTTAGATTTAAATTGAATAGGGGGTCTTGCCCCTCACGGCAAAAATGATATACTGTGATAAGTAGATGCACCCTGATGATCTGGAGAGCTGCCCAAGTGGCTCTCTTTTTTTTTCCCTATTTTTTTAACCAGTGACCAGTAATCCCAAAAACCCGGTTTCTTCAAGTTGAGCATACGAGATATCAAACTTGACCACAAAGAGAAACCGGGTTTTTTTCCTCCTTTGTGACTAATAGACCGATGTTCTAGATATGAAAATGTTTAATGTAAAAATTTCAATGAGGGGTGTGACCATTCATCCCAGATATGCTATAAAATGATATACAGATGCACCCTGATGATCTGGAGAGCTGCCCAAGTGGCTCTCTTTTTTTTTGTCATTAGTTCCTAATCCCCACTCCCCACTCCCCACTCCCCACTCCCTGGTCACTGGTCATTGGTCACTGGTCACTGATATAATCGCCGATCGAGCGAATATTATAGTCGTGGGGGAAAAGGAATGGCAGACTGGCAGGAAATTAGTGGCGGTGTCACTGCACCTAGAGGATATCAAGCAGCAGGAATTACAGCAGGGTTGAAGCCTTCGGGGCTACCGGATTTAGCTTTGATAGTATCAGATGTAGAAGCTATTGCCGCAGGTGTATTTACAACAAGTCAGGTAAAAGCTGCCTGTGTAGATTATTGCCGCCAGCAATTGCAAGCTAAGCATAGCGCTCGTGCCATTCTTTGCAATGCAGGACAAGCAAACGCTGCTACTGGGAGTCACGGTTGGTTTGATGCCCTAGAATCTGCAATGGCTCTAGCACAAGCACTTAACATTCCCTCTGAATCGGTGCTTTTAGCTTCTACTGGAGTCATTGGAAAACGCATTCCTATGGATGCATTGAAAGCTGGAATTCCCAAACTTATTGCCGCCCTTTCCGATACAGGTTCCGATGCTGCTGCAGGTGCAATTATCACCACAGATTTAGTGCCAAAATCTATCGCACTGGAGACAACTATTGGCGATCGCTCTGTCCGAATTGGTGGTATTGCCAAAGGTTCTGGCATGATTCATCCCAACATGGCAACGATGCTAGCCTTTGTCACTTGTGATGCTGCAGTGTCTCCCGCCCTATGGCAACAAATGTTAAGCCGTGCTGCTGAGAAAAGCTTTAATTCCATCACTGTTGATGGAGATACCAGCACCAACGATAGCTTAATTGCTCTTGCAAATGGTCAATCTCGTACCCCAGCTATAACTGAAATGGGTACAGAAGCAGAAAAATTAGAGGCAATGCTCACAGCAGTGTGTCAGCATTTAGCCAAAGCAATTGCTCGTGACGGTGAAGGTGCCACTTGCCTTGTGGAGGTACAAGTCACGGGAGCGCACGATGAACATACAGCCCGACAAGTTGCCAAAACCATTGCAGGTTCATCGCTTGTCAAGTCTGCTATTTTTGGACGAGACCCCAACTGGGGAAGGATCGCCGCTGCTGCTGGACGTGCTGGAGTTCCTTTTGAGCAAGAAAACCTCAAGATTAGATTAGGAGATTTCTTGCTTATGGAGAAGGGTCAACCACAAGATTTCGATCGCGCTGCTGCAAGCGAGTATATGAAAAAAGCTGCATCGGGTGCTTATTTAAAAGAGGATACAGTTCTTATCTCTGTCAGTCTTGGCAATGGTAATGGTTTCGGTACTGCTTGGGGTTGCGATCTCAGTTACGACTATGTGAAAATTAATGCCGAGTATACAACATAAGACGGGATTCATATCTAATCCGTTTTTATCACCTCTGTTGAACCGGGCGATTGGAAATCGCAGCTATACAAACGAAGTCCGCCTGCGCGGACTAAATTATACAAAGGGTATAAGACGCGGATTGAGTATCATTCCCCTTCGCCTGCTTCCAAGACCTGTAGTGCGGTCAGTTTTAGATCGGGAAAAGTTGTTGAGGTGATGAGATCGCTCCCCTGAAACACAGATTCTTCGTAGAATCCCTCTACCAGAGTTAGCACTGTAACTCTTGCGTTACCAGGATCGACAATCCAGTATTCAAGAATTCCGCGTGCTGCATACTCAGAACGCTTGTAGCGGTAGTCGCGATCTTCGTTCACTTTACCAGGGGAGACAACCTCAACCACTAATGAGGGAGATGGCATATCTTGAGTAATTGTTGCTCGTTTGCCACCAATCGCCGCACGTAACTCTTCAGTTAAGATCATCAAGTCTGGGAGGCGGACGCGAGTGCGATTCCCTGTTACCACAATTTCCGTATCTTTGTGACAGATGAGGTCTAAAGGTACGAGCTTGAGAAATTTTGACAGCAAGTAGATGGCGATCGAGTTATTTCTTTTCGTTTCTGGTGGCATTTCCACTAACTCTCCATCCACAAGCTCGTATCTGTTATCCGTCCCATCGTCATAAGCAAGGTATTCTTCAAAGGTGAGTTTTTTGGTCACTGTGGTCATGCCGATCGCCCTCACTAGCCTTTAAGGTGTATCTGAAATTGTAGCCAAGGTAATCATCAACGCTCCGTATCAGCTGAGGCTTCCTCATTATTGAAAAACAACAGGCGAATAGCGAGTACAGCAAACCCTATAGCAGCGATCGCTTTCAGCAATCTTGTTGGTAAAAACTCTGCCACAGCCCCTCCGGCTAATGCTCCTAAAAAAGAGGTCAAAAGCAGTGCGCCAGCCGTTCCAAAAAATACTGCACGAGGAGAGTGACTGCGTCCCGAAAGTGCGATCGCTGCTAGCTGACTTTTATCCCCCAGTTCTGACAGAAATACTGTTATGAAGCTTAATCCTAAAAGATGCCAATCCATTATTTGTCCTTAGTTACTGGTCACTGGTCACTGGTCACTGGTCACTGGTCACTGGTCACTGTATTAACAAATCCCAAAACAGCATGATGGAGATAAACAGCAACATGATTCCGGATGCTTTTTCTATAGTTTTGGGAGACAATCGGCTAGCCATCCAACTTCCCAAAAGAACACCTAGTAAACTAGTCATAACAAGCGCACTCGCAGATCCCAGGAAAACCACCCACGGAGATTGAGATTCTGCACTTATTAATAAGGTAGACAACTGTGTCTTGTCACCTATTTCTGCCAGGAAGATGGTCACAAAGGTTGTTGTAAAGATAACCATTGCCTTCTGCGGCTTTGGAGGTTCGTTAACAACTAAAGATGGTGGAATCTCAACTAAGGCAGTTACTGAACGATAATCCTTATCTTGTTTAACTTCTAGTTGACTTTCAGCTTCAGACAGATGAGAAAGATTGAGCGGTGCGGAGTCAAGTTTCACGGGTGGTATTTGTGTCACTAATTTATTTTCATATTCTTCTCATTTTCTCAATTTTTTTTACAAATTGCAACCTATCTTATCGTTATTCAGTTGTCACTTGTGACTGAAAGCATAAAAATGAGCAACTTCTACTTACTCAAGCACTTACAACAGCAGGGTTTCCGGAAAATTAATAAACTTTTGTAAAGAATTAGCAAATTATGCGTAAACTTGTGTTTTGAAACTGAGTTCTAAGTAGGTGCCGCGACACCAATTACAGCACCCCCGCACTGTCAAATGATTGGGCGGGGTTTTTCTTATCACTAAATAATAAATTTTGGTAAAGGATTAGTGAAGTTTGCATAAAACTAATGTAAAGGAAGCTGAGAAGTAGGTAGATATGACTTTGAATACCAGTCAATGTGATTTACTTAACATTGGTGTAACTGCAAAGGAGTGCTAGGGGGTGTTACTTGATGAATGCTCGTAAGTGCAGGTTCTTCTGGAGGTTAGGGATTGCTCCAGTATGTGCATTCGGTGCAGCCGTGTTGCAGACAGTCGCATTCTCTTTTAATTCTACTCTCGCTCAAGAACTCAAGCCTGTAGCTGATAATACGCTGGGTGCAGAGAGTTCTGTAGTCACACCAACAAGCCCGCAAGCTGACAGAATTGATGGCGGAGCGATTCGCGGAGCTAACCTGTTTCACAGTTTTTCACAATTTAATATCGGAGAAGGACGAGAGGCGTATTTTGCTAATCCAAGTGGGATTGAGAATATTTTAAGTCGGGTGACGGGGAGTGATGCCTCTCAGATTTTTGGGAAACTTGGTGTTTTGGGTAATGCGAATCTGTTTTTGATGAATCCGAATGGGATTATTTTTGGGCGGAATGCTAGTTTGGATGTTAGGGGTTCGTTTGTAGCGAGTACGGCGAGTAGTTTGAAGTTTGCGGATGGCACAGAGTTTAGTGCAAAGGCTACCCAAACTAAGCCTCTGCTGACTGTGAGTGTTCCCATTGGCTTGCAATTTGGGAGGGATTCAGGAAAGATTTTGGTGCAAGGACCAGGTAACTCCCTGAGCCAAGATCCACAAAGAAATGCAAGTGGAACTGTAATAGGTACGACATTCAATAGAAGTCAAAGACCTGTTGGTTTACAAGTGCAGCCAGATAAAACTTTAGCGCTTGTAGGTGGTGACGTAATGCTAGAGGGTGGTAATCTGACGGCTACGTCGGGACGGATTGAGTTGGGGAGTATAGTTGGTAGTCATTTTGTAAGTTTGAACCCAATAAACAAGGGCTGGGCATTGGGATATCAAGGGGTGCAAAACTTTGGGAATATCCAACTGTCCCAAGCAGCTTCCGTAGATGTTAGTGGTACGGGCAGCGGTGATATTCAAGTACGGGGCAGACGCATTACACTGACTGATGGTTCGGTGATTGCGGCTTCTACATTGGGAGTAAAACCGGGTGGAACTTTAACCTTAGCTGCTGACGATGCTGTGGAATTAATGGGAACCGATCCAAATAATCAAATTCAAAGCGGCTTGTTTACTGAAACTTTAAACTCCGGTTCGGCAGGAGATATAACGATTTATACGGACAAGTTGATTGTCCGGGATGGAGCACAGGTAGCATCTAGTAGCATTAGCAGAGGTGCAGCAGGAAAGTTGAACGTGACTGCACCAAAGTCCGTAGAACTTGTGGGAACAGCAAATGTGGCAATCAATGCTGTAGATTCTTTGGAGATGCCTAGTGCATTGGCATCTGTAACAACAGGAACTGGGAGGTCTGGAGATGTAACTATTGAAACAAATAAACTAAATGTCATCAACGGGGCACAGATACAAGCCATAACATTTGGCATAGGAAATGCGGGCAACTTGCTGGTGAAAGCGAAGGAGTCAGTGGAATTGATTGGCACCACACCCAATGTTCTGGGTCCTAGCGGCTTACTGACTTCAGCCCAGCCAGGAGCCACGGGCGCTAGCGGCAATTTAACTTTGGAAACGGGGCGGTTAAGCGTTCGGGATGGGGCAGCGATACAAACTGCGACATTTGGCACAGGCGATGCGGGCAACTTAGCGGTGAGCGCGAAGGAGTCAGTTGAACTAATTGGCACCTCAGCTAATGGTCTTCCCAGCGCCTTGTCTACTTCAGCCTTAGGAGCCAAGGGATCTGGCGGCAATTTAACTTTGGAAACGGGGCGGTTAAGTATCCGGGATGGGGCATCGATACAAACTGTGACATTAGGCACAGGAGATGCGGGCAACTTGGTGGTGAACGCGAAGGAGTCAGTAGAACTGATTGGCACCTCAGCTAATGGTCAAAGTTTCAGCACCTTGTCTACTTCAGCCCAGCCAGGAGCCACAGGTGCTAGCGGCAATTTAACTTTGGAAACGGGGTGGTTAAGTGTCCGGGATGGGGCAGAGATAGGAACTACGACGTTTGGCACAGGAGATGCGGGCAACTTGGTGGTGAACGCGAAGGAATCAGTAGAACTGATTGGCACCTCAGCTAATGCTCAGCGTTCCAGCAGCTTGTCTACTTCAACCGTAGGAGCCACAGGATCTGGCGGCAATTTAACTTTGGAAACAGGGCGGTTAAGCATCCGGGATGGGGCACAAACAAAAACTGTGACGTTTGGCACAGGAGATGCGGGCAACTTGGTAGTGAACGCAAAGGAGTCAGTGGAACTGATTGGCACCTCAGCTAATGGTCCGGGTTCCAGCGGCTTGTTTACTTCGGTCCAGCCAGAAGCCACGGGTTCTGGTGGTAATTTAACTTTGGAAACGGGGCGGTTAAGCATCCGGGATGGGGCACAGATAGGATCTAGTACCTTGGGTGAGGGTTCTGCGGGTATTTTAACAGTAAACGCAAAGGAGTCGGTAGAACTGATAGGCATCTCAACTAAAAGTCAGCGCCCCAGCCTCTTGACGGCTCGAACCACCAGTTCTGGTAATGCCAATAATATAAACATTAGAACTGGAAAGTTGACTGTCCGGGATGGGGCTAGAGTATCTGTCAGCAGTGAAGGTTCAGGATCGACAGGCAACCTATCAGTCCAAGCTCGCTCTATCCAGCTGGACAACAAAGGAGCTATTACAGCCACAACTAGGTCGGGAAATGGCGGCGATATTACACTGCAACTAGGGGATTTACTGCTGCTGCGCCGCGACAGTCGGATATCTACCACAGCTGGCACTGAAGGGGCTGGTGGAGACGGTGGTAACATCACTATCAATGCACCGGCGGGCTTCATCGTTGCTGTCCTAAGGGAAAACAGCGACATCACTGCTAATGCTTACACAGGCGAAGGCGGTAGAGTGGATATTAGAGCCTATGGCATCTATGGCATTCAACCACGGCAAAATCCAACCTCTCTGAGTGACATCACTGCCAGTTCAGAATTTGGCGTAGACGGCTCTATAGAACTTAACACACCTGAAATCGACCCTAACAGCGCCTTAATCAACTTACCATCAGTACCAGTTGACACCGAAGTCGCTCAAGGTTGCAACTCCCCGAACTACGCTCAAAGCCGTTTCGTCATCACTGGACGCGGCGGCTTACCCCCCAACCCCAAAGACATTCTTACACCCGAAACTATGGAAGTAGACTGGGTAACACTTAACCTTGAATTAAACACAAACTCTAGCACAAATATTTCTACCAATCTAAATACTACCACACCATCCCCAATAATTGAAGCCACTAACTGGGTATTGGGTTCCAAAGGCGAAGTGATATTGACAGCCCAAGTCTCAACACAACACCAGAGTTCTTGGCAATCACAAACCCACTGTCGTGAAAACTAAATCTTCAAAATCCTTCTGTACGGAAAGAACATGGCTAGAAAAATATTTGTGTGTTTCTATACAATACAATCCTTCTTGATATCTAGGCGATCGCATAAGGGTTGGCTAAGTCGGTGTTTACTGGTGCTGCTTACCGCGTTTCTCTGCACAGTCGTTTCACCAGTTTTAGCCACCGTTGTAGCGGTTAATTCTACTACCCAAACGGCATCAAGTAGCACGGCTCAAAACGAAAAATCTGTGCAACAAGGCAAAGCATTGTATGAGACTGGACGGTTTGCTGAAGCGGTCAAGGTTTTGGAACAAGCTGCTGCTACCTTTAAAGCCCGTGGGGATAAATTCAATGAAGCTATGACTTTAAGCAATCTTTCCCTAGTGTATCAACAACTAGGACAGTGGACTCCAGCAGAAAAAGCAATTACCCAAAGTTTGAATCTCCTAAAAAATGGCGACAATTCAAAACAGCGTTCTGCCATCTTTGCCCAAGCTCTAGATGTGCAAGGGCGGTTACAATTAGCACAGGGACAAACTCAAGCAGCGCTCTCGACTTGGCAGGAAACTGCAAAGATTTACAAGCAAATAGGCAATGAGGCGACGTTAACCCGCAACCGCATTAACACGGCTCAAGCGATGCAAGCTTTGGGTCTTTACCGTCAGGCTAGTAAGATTTTAGATGAGGTTGAGAAATCCCTCGAAAGCCATCCAGACTCTCCACTCAAAGCCACAGGACTGCGGAGTCTTGGTAATATCCTCAGAGTCGTTGGTGATTTAGATACATCTAGAAAGGTCTTAGAGCAAAGTTTAGCAGTTGCACAGCGAATACAATCATCAACAGCAACTGGCGATACTTTGCTTAGTTTAGGTAACACGGCTCTCGCCCAGGGGAAAACTCAATTCAGCCTAAACAATAAAGCCTTGGCTGAAAAAGAAACTCGAGATGCATTAAAATATTACCAACAAGCTGCTGTTGTTGCACCACCCGCCACGCGCATTCAGGCACAACTGAATCAACTCAGCTTACTTGTGGAAAAAGAGCAAATTCCTGCTGCGTTGGCTTTGGTATCTCAAATTCAACCAGAAATAAGCAAGTTGTCTCCTAGCAGAAATTCAGTATATACCTGGATTAATTTTGCTGAAAATTTAACACAATTAAAAGAGAAAAGTAGCGCCAACAACCCCTCATGGCTGGATATTGCTCAGATATTATCCACCGCTATCGAGCAGGCGCGAAGCTTAAAAGACCAGCGAGCAGAATCTTATGCACTCGGGACTCTAGGCGGATTGTACGAACAAACCAAGCAGTTATCTGAAGCACAAAACCTGACCAAGCAAGCACTGCTTATAGCCGAAACTCTTGAGTCACAGGACATTGCTTATCAGTGGCAATGGCAGTTGGGACGTTTACTGAAAGCTCAAGGAGATATTCCAGGAGCGATCGCGGCATACGATGAAGCATTCAAAACCCTTGAATCCCTGCGTAGCGATCTAGTCGCCAATCCAGAAATTCAGTTTTCCTTCCGGGAAAGTGTGGAACCTGTGTACCGGGAGTTAGTTGATTTGCGTTTGCAAAGTCAGGGAAATCCTGAATCTATACAATACAATCTCACGCAAGCTCGTAATGTGATTGAATCGCTTCAACTAGCGGAACTAAACAATTTCTTTCGCTCACCCTGCGTGGAAACCAGAGTCGAAATTGATACTATGGTTCAGCAAGACAAAAAAGCGGCAATTATATATCCAATTATTTTACCAGACCGCATAGAAGTTATTCTCACGATGTCTGAACAAAAGGAACTTCGTAAATACACAACGGTCATACCCCAGGAGAAAGTGGAACGCACCGTACAAGATTTGCGGAAAAGCTTACTGGATGTGGCGGGAACTTTTCAGGTTCAGGAGAAGTCGCAGGAGATATATGATTGGTTAATTCGACCAGCACAAGCAGAATTAACCAAGAGTGGTATCAAAACCTTAGTGTTTGTACTCGATAGTTCGTTGCAGAATATCCCAATGGGGGTTCTCTACGATAAACAGCAGCAGACATATCTGGTCGAGAAATATGCGATCGCTTTCACCCCTGGTTTGCGACTTTTTGACCCCAAACCGTTGCAGCAAGTACGGCTAAATGCTTTAACTGCGGGAGTGGGCGAAGAACGCTTTGGCTTTCCTGCATTGCAAAATGTGCCAAGGGAATTAAAAGAAATCAAGTCTGAGGTACCCAGGAGTGAAGAGTTGCTAAATCAGAAGTTTACCGAAACGAACCTGCAAAAGCAACTACAATCAGATCCGTTTTCAGTAGTCCATTTAGCAACTCATGGTGAGTTCAGTTCCGATCCGGAAAAAACCTTTATTCTCACTTGGGATAAACTGCTCAAAGTCAAGGAATTTGATAGTTTACTGCGAGTGAGCGACTTGAGCAGGTCAAGCAACATCGAATTACTTGTCCTGAGTGCTTGCAAAACCGCCCTGGGAGACAGGCGAGCAGCATTAGGATTAGCTGGAATGGCTGTGCGGGCGGGCGCACGCAGTACTTTGGCAAGTTTATGGTCAGTGGACGACCAGTCTACCGCAGATGTAATGAGCGAGTTTTACCGACAGTTACAGAAAGGGGTGACTAAAGCTGAAGCACTCCAGCATGCTCAACTTACGGTTTTTGCCAAGGATAATAGTCCGTATCATTGGGCACCTTATGTGTTGTTGGGGAATTGGTTATGACAAATAATTCGTAGTTGAACTGTAAGTAGGGCTTGCTGAATAACAGTATGAATTCCCTCATCCCCAACCCTTCTCCCAAAGGGATTCGGGAGCTAGAATTCTTGTCCCCTCTCCCTTTGGGAGAGGGCTAGGGTGAGGGTAAATCTTAAATTCAAGTAGCTCCAAGGGCAACTTATAGAAGACCAAGGAGCGCGTAACATCTACGATGTCGTTAGAAATTTCAATGTGCATTAAGTGATTGAATACTCTGAGTTATAGGGTCGCACCCTCAGGCGGGTGCAGTCCTAAAACAATGTCGGATTTCGGAATGCCTCTTGAGGAAAGTTCTTCACCGATATCGATATCTGTTCGATTTTCTTGAATCCAGACTTTACCTTCAATAATATCGAGATGAAGAATTGGGTTGAAAATGCGCTTGTGAGAGTCTGTCCACCCCATTCGCAATAGTTGATAGTGGTCATGTAGGAAATCAAATACAGTTATGGTTTGAACGTGTGGGTTAACATCTGGTGTGTTGGCATGAATGGAAAATATATCTGTAATGATCTGACGGTATGTTTCTTGTGAACTTGGCTCAACTAGATTTTGAGAATCTACCGCAGTGGGATTGGTTAGCTTTCTGGATTTGGTATCCATTGATCGACCTCATGTGTTATGGCATTCACAATTAGCTTTCTTTATCTGATTTTCTTTTAGACTATCTTGAAAAAATGGGTTGCTGAAGTGTTGCTGATAAATGGTGTTGGGCACTGCAAGATAAGGAATGCGATCGAGGCGTTGGTGCTTGAGAACCATTCGGTAATGAATGTATTGGATTTTAGCGGCTCCATCTTGAACGAGGAATGATGTTGAGCTAAAATTTAGGTACGGCACTCAACTGGTTTTTGCCAAGAACTACGAGGCGAGGTGGGTGCATTGGCTGTAAAGACTACTTCACCTTTGGCGTTGAACACCCACCCAGTCGCTTCAACGATAGGTTCTGGTGTGGGATTTGTTGGATTTGTGGAAACAGATGGACTCTTAAAGTTGTCAATGTTTGGGTTGAGAGTCACCCAATCTAGCTCTACAGCATCAGACGTCAGAACGTCTTTAGGGTTGGGTGGTAAACCACCACGTCCAGTGATGATGAAACTGCTTTGGGCATAATTCGGACTGTAGCAACCTTGAGCAACTTCGGTATTAACTGGTATTGTTGGCAACTCAACCAAGCCACTGTTGGGATCAATATCGGGTGTATTCAGTTCCACAGTGCCACTGAACTCAGGACTTGCTCCAGTGGCGGTAATGTCATTTGTTCTATCAGATGCCATATCTCGGAACTGTGTACCAAAAATACCTTGAGCATTAATTTTCACATTCCCTCCACGGAAGTTAGCAGAATTGGCACTGATGTCACTATTTTCAACAGCAATGAGGAAATCAGTGACAATATTGATGTTGCCGCCGATGACATTTTCTCCTGTTGCGTTGGTTCTGATGTTGCTGCCACGGCGCATTATCAAATCTCGTGAGTTAATGTTGATTGTCGCCTGTTCCCTATTTGGGTTAACTTTAGCACTTCGTGTATTAGCGGTGAGTAAGGCATTGTTGTTTAAACGGATAGAGCGAGCATTTACTGTCATTTTGCCTGCGGTTCCTGTTCCGAAACTTCGCACGCCTACTCCCGCTCCATCTTGCACTAGCAAGGTATTGGTTTTAATCGTTAAATCTCCTGCATCCCCTGTTGAGTTTGACTGTGCGGAAGTAGACAAGCCAGTGACAACTTCACCATCAGCGTTTGTCCCAATCAGTTGCACATCTTGAGCATCAACGCTTAAATTTCCGCCATTGCCCGAACCACTTGTACCAGAAATCACTTGTGCCGTATCTTTGACCAGCAAGGTATTAGTTTTAATTGTCAAATTACCTGCATTCCCTGTTGACTCTGTAGAAGCACTCAAGGCACTGGAAAACCGACCATCGGCACTTGTACCAATCAATTGCACATCTTTAGCATCAACAGTTAAATTTCCCCCCTTGCCCGCACCAAATGTACTAGCACTGACCAGTGACCCATCTTTCACTAGCAAAGTATTAGTTTTAATCGTCAAATCTCCCGCATTCCCTGTTGAGGTTGGGTTAGCTGGAGCAGATAAGCTGCTAGGAAACTGATTATCGGCGGAGCGACCAATCACTTGCACAGAGTCAGTGGCATTGACAGTTAAGCTCCCCCCTTTGCCTGCACCAAAAGTGCCAGCACTAACCTGTGCCCCATCCCGCACCAGCAGCTGACGAGTGTTAATCATTAGGTTTCCTGCATCTCCGATTGCGTTTGGGTTAGCTTGAGCAGATAAGCTGCTGGCAAACCGACCATCGGTAGATTCTCCAATCACTTGTATAGAGTCAGAGGCATTGACAGACAAATTTCCTCCCTTGCCCGCACCAAACGTGCTAGCACTGACCTGCGCCCCATCCTGAATGAGCAACTTAGGAGTGTTAATCATTAGGTTTCCCGCATTTCCGGTTGCATCTGAGTCAGCTTGAGTAAACAAGCCGCTGTTAATCCGACCATCGGTGGAGGTACCAATCACTTGTATAGAGTCAGAGGCATTGACAGTCAAATTTCCTCCCTTGCCCGCACCAAAGGTGCTAGCACTGACCTGCGCCCCATTCTGAACGAGCAACGTAGGAGTGTTAATCATTAGGTCTCCCGCATCTCCTGCTGCTGAATTAGCAGACAAGCTAGTGCGAAACTGACCATCGGCGGAGGTACCAACCAATTGCACAGAGTCAGAGGCATTGACAGTCAAATTCCCCGCCTTACCCGCACCAAACGTGCTAGTAACTACTTGTGCTCCATCCTGAATGAGCAACGTAGGAGTGTTAATTAACAAATCTCCCGCCGCCCCTGCCGCATTTGGGGTAGCTTGAGTAAACAAACCGCTGGGAAGTAGACCATTGGCGGAGCGACCAATTAATAGTACAGAGTCAGAGGCATTAACAGTCAAATTCCCCGCCTTGCCCACACTAAAAGTGCCAGCACTTACCTGCGCCCCATCTCGCACGAGCAGCTGTTGGGTGTCAATTGTCAAATTTCCCCCATTGCCTACTGCTTGTGATTGCACAATATTGAGGACTCCGTTCCCTACACCTACAACTTTTATTTCCCCTGTTGCATTGAGGGTAATATCTCCCGCCCGACTATCAACTGATCCCAAACGTTGCCCGATGCCAGCAATCAGGGTACTTCCTCCTAAAATATCTAAATTGCGGGCGTTGACTGCAATACTACCGCCACCAGCAGCATCTACACGTACATTAGCGCCATTGGTAAGAAACACATCTGCTCTCGTTGCATTATCAGGAAAGCTCAAGCTCAAATTATTACCATCTACCCCAAGCCCGACAGTCCCAGGAGTTGCCAATCCTCCCAACTCGACTCGACCACCGTAAGCATTTAGTTGACCACCATTCATGTTAATGTTGCCACCTAATAGCAGTAAACTCCGCCCATCTGGAACACGTAGACCAAATGCCTGAAATCCTGATAAATCTCTTCCTGCTAACGCAACTGAGTTATTTTGAATCGGCGCAGCAGCAATTTGATTAAAGAAAAACGCAGAAGGATTTACTGTGAGCAGTTCAGGAGTATTTGGAGCGGAAGCACTGAAAAAACCTTGATCGCCAAACCCGATCGCATTGGCTGTAGTCGCCAAAAACGACCCTCCTAAGTCCAATCTTGCATTACGTCCAAAAATAATCCCATTGGGATTAATCAGAAATAAATTAGCCGCACCATTAGCACTAATTAACCCATCAATATTAGATACTGACCCACCCGTTACCCGACTGATAATGTTTTGAATATCCACAGCATTATTAAAGAAAGCAGTGCCACTCCTAGGAACGGAAAACTCCCCAAAACTGTGGAACAAGTTGCCACTAGCTCGTGTTCCTCCAGTGATAATGCTGGTGCTTCCCGCTTGTGTGACATTGGTGTTATTGGGTAGAGTTCTATCGGGAGTAACTTGAGCACAAGCACAATTTGTCCAGAAAGCGTACCCACCAGCGATCGCAATCCCTAATAACCAACCCCAACGAGTACTTATCCCGGACATTGCACCTCCTCAAGCGTTTTAGTTGCTGAACGATTATGCTGCACCAGTATAAAGTAAACCACATCTAGTGGTACTCAAAGGCACATCTGTCTTCTTCTCAGCTTTAGGAGTATGAGTTTTATACAAAATCCGCTATTTCTTTATAAAACTTCATTAAATGAAAATCTAAGTACGGCATTCAACTGATTTTCGCCAGGAACTGCGAGGCGTGGTGGTGGGTGCATCGGCTGTGAAAACTACTTCACCTTTGGCGTTGAACTAGCGTTGATATCATCTATAACCTTATTCCAATCAAGTCCAGTAGGTAGCTGGGCGATCTGTTGCCAATGATTAGGTTGCGTAAGATAAGATAGAGCACCAGTGGTTGCGTTGTAGTTCAAATAACTATCAGGTGGTGCAAAGTTTTTTGTTGTTCCAAGCGTTAGTAGATCGATTGACGGTCTATTAGGAGCAGAAGTAATACTAATCAAATCCTTGCCAACTGTGTAGTCTGTCAGGGTATCAATACCGCCACCTGAGTAATAAAGGACAAAGGTATCTTTACCCGCACCACCAGTGAGAATGTCATCACCAAGTCCTCCAACTAAGTAATCGTTACCTGAGCCTCCTATTAACTCGTCATTGCCTTCATAGCCATATATTTTGTCAGCTAATTCAGTCCCTATTAATTTCTTATCGTTTTTGTCGTTTCCAGAGGTGCCGTGAATTATTGTCATCTTCGTTACTTCCTAATAATTTAGTGATTTAACTGTTTATCTCGACTAATATTCAGAGGTGATCTAGTAGTTCACCACATTAATTCTGATGGGTAAAACGATGTTCAGACTCATCTTCTTTTTCTCTTCCTTCGCGCTCTTTGCGTCTTTGCGGTTTGTTCATCACCCCTCAAATTCAATGTGGCGGACCACTAGGTTAAACTACAAAACTTGACACCTGTTTATCCACTGCTTCAGCGAAATTACGATTATCTTTCCAAAGTATAACGTTGCACGATCGCTGCCGTTGCAAATTCTTCCAAACCAACAGCTTTTAACAAATTATTCCAATCTTGTGCCAGTACTAACGAACCTGAATTGGTGCGACGCAACTGGGCTAAATTGGTTAGGGCATCCTGCCAAATTTGATTAACAGCATAGGCAGTGTATTCTGGTTTTGATTGCTTTAACTGATTTTCAAGGTTTGGGCTGAGAGCGACTTTCTGTACCCATGCTTTTACATAATAATAATCAGATGTATTTTCCGGATCGCCACAATATACTTTGAAGTACCATTGATACTTATTATCTTGCTTGAGAGCATACTGCGGATTTTGCGGTAAGGTGATACCAATGATACCAGAGCGATCGGGCAGCTTCAAAGCTGTCTTGTAGATATTTTTACCCTTTTCATCCTGAAATATAAACTCTCCAGAACGTAAATTTGCAGGTAACTCAGGTACATAAACCCAAAAGGTTGGATACTCAGAGACTGTCAATGCGACGAAAGATATTGATTCATTATTCACAGTTCTCTCACCTGGAACCAAGGCAGTCACAGACTGATTCAGGTTTGGGCAGCCATTACGCCTTGCCCCTCCTTGACGACGCCCAGTGGGTGCGCCGCTACGTGGAAATTTCAATTTCTCAAGGCGTTTTTGTGTATTCCCAGTAGGAGTCTGAGTCGGCTGGGCAACTTGTGCTTGTAGTTGTGGGGGGTAACTCCCAAGACAAAGGAGTATCACAGGGATAACGCCAGCAAGTTTCATAATTAAGTGTCCAAATGCTGATGTTGTATTTATAACATCAGCAGGCAATCCCTATATTCCGGAATTTTATTTTTTGATTCTCAATACCACAGCCATAGCGGTTAATATTAACGCCAAGGCAGGCGGAACCAGTGGTATCCAGCCAGCCTGTGTAAAGATGCCAAAACAAATTCCAAATAGTGTTAATAGCGCCCCAGCTACTGCTAACCCAAGGTACAGTGACTTGGAACAACGCCACGCTATGATTCCTCCTACCAACGACCATCCCCACATCCAAAGTGTTTCCACCCACCAAGACCACCACCACAACAAAGGGCGTTGGTTTTCAACAGCACTGAGGATATGACCGATCATTTGCGCTTGTACAAATACCCCCGGTACTTTTTTGTTGTTTAAAGGAGTTCTCCAATAATCAGCAGTGCTTGGGGCTGTAACTCCAATCAAGACAATACGGTTCTTCAGTAACTCAGGGTTGATGTGGTCATGGTCATTCAGTACATCTTTAAGAGAGATGGAATCAGCAATTTTTTCCTGGTTGCCTAAAGAACGATAATTGAGCAGGACTTGATAACCCCTTGCATTGATTTGTTGGTAACCGCTAGTGTGTTCCTTTATTGGTTTAAGTAAAACTTTGCCAATTTGTAAATACCCTTCTGGGGTGATATTTGCCTTGATGCCTTTGTCACGCAAATAGTGACGTGCAAGCTGAAGGCTAAAAGCATATTCTGCTGTACAGGGAGACTTTGCAGGAGGAGTGAGGTACAGTAACTGGCGACGGGCGACTTCATCCTCATCTGCTACAAGATCGCTAAAAGTCTGGCGTTCTATTGGAACTTCGTAAGGGGGATGAATACCATCAGGTGCGCCATCAAAATCAGCAGGAACTTTGCACACCGCAAAAATACGATTATCCCGCTTTAGGCGAGTCATTAAATCTGGGTAGTTGGGGTCTACAGAGAAATCACGATAAATATCTATACCGATTGTTGTTGGTTGATACCGCTCAAGTTTTTGCAACAGTTGAGTTAATGCCTTATCTGAGAGCGACCCTCGCCCTTTCATTCCTTGCTGGTTCTGATAATGAATATCTGCTTCATCAACAGTTACTATTAACAAACGTGAATCTGAGCTTTCAGTTGCTGGTCGCAGCTGCATTAAATGGTCGTATGCCCGCAGTTCCCAAGGTTGTAGCATTCCCAAATAGCGGACTCCCATTATACTTGCTGTGACAAACACACTCACCATAAGTACACTCATAAAATGACGTTTAGACTCAATTTTTGGAGTGCTTAATTCTCGCCAAGTCAGGGGGACAACTCTGGGATTTTGAAAAAGAACTGGTAACCAAGTCGCATTGGGATATTTATCCTCTAAGCCTTGCAGCTTTTCTCTTGCTTCTCGTAAAGCTTGATACAAAGAATGACCACCCGAAAAAGCTTTAAGAAAACTCTTTAAAAATTCCTGTGCTACTTCATCCGGGACTGGTTGTCGCATGACAATCATTTGCGGGATGTTTAAAGAAGCTAACTGTCGTGCTAATCCCAAACCATCGCAAGAGTTAAAAATTGCTAGCTGTAAACCTTGCTCAATTGCTCTTTTTAAACCATACTTTAACTCTTCAATTGATAGACTATCAGTCTTATTAATATAAATATGACCAATATCATTAGCAGTTTCACTATGCCCAGCAAAAAAGAAAATATCCCACTGTTGCCACAGATAATTGTTTAGCTCTTTGCGCTGCGGTTCTACCAAAAAAACTGTCTCGGAATTTGGTAAATTTTCTAGCAACTGACGATCTAGTTGAACATCAATCCCACGACTATTACCTAGAATCGCCAAAATTCTTACTTTAGGTTTACGCGGTGGTTTCGGAGGGGTTTCAGACGCTGTCGCAGTTATGGCAAATTCTGCAAATGAATACTTATTAAAAAAATCCCACAAATGCCAGGGAATATAGTGTAAGTCGTTATTATCAGTGCGAATTAGCACTCGAATTGTTTCATCTCGTTTTAATTCTTCGCGTAATGTGTTGTTTATAGGGCGGAATTCCTCAGAGTCAAGCCACTTTTGCAGGCGATCGCTCAAAATTCTGCCTCTTTGACTGCATTCTGAAATTCGCGTATTGATGGAGCCATCATAAATAATTTCTTGGGGCTTAATGCGACTTGGCATTCCCAACCTGCGGTACTTTTTTTGCCACTGGTTTAAGCAGGTTGCTAAGTCGGGATCTGCTGGCAATTTACCAGAGATTTCTATTTCTGGGCGAGCAAATTCCGAGCCAATCTCAAGTGTCACCCGAAACCCTTGGTATTCTAAATCACCATCTATTTTCAGAACTACTAACTTCACCATAGACCCATTTTAAACTTGGGATTTTGGAGTTTCAAAATAACATTAACAAATACTATAGCAATTCCCACATTCGTGAGGGACAGGATGAAAGAATTAACCGCAGATGAACGCAGATGAACGCAGATAAGTTTGTCTCTCAGCAGACTAGGAAACGCTATAAATGTCATTTGTCATTTGTCATTGGTAAGGGGTTTAAAGATTTTTACATTTCTTTACATTCTGATTTTTCTTTTCGATCATCCACTTATTATAATCAGCGCTCAGTGGTTTTAGATTCAGCCATTCAGGTAAGAAAAACCTCTGTAAAGCTGACATTACCTAAAGTAATTTTAACGCTAAAACGTTCTCCGATTTCGCTAATAAAGTTTAATTGAATGCTCTTTGTGTTTCTCGCGATCGCTTGCATGACTGTTATTCCAACTTCATCCAATACTGTCAGTTCAAGTTCTTCTGGTAGGTAATTTTGTTCTCCAATTGGGTAAACTTTAACACCAATGTTTATTTCTTCTCTCGAAGCTGGTATCAGTCCTACCACTAAAGCGATTAGTTGACTTTTTGAATTTTGTCCTAAGTCCAGTATTTTGCCTTTTTGTACACTAGAATTTAAATTTTCTAATTGAAGAGCTTCATAGTGTTCAGCACCTCTAAATTTAAAAACTAATTCTGCTTGTTGTTGCGGATTTAGAAGCGATTCTATAGTTTGCCAACCGAGATCAACAACATTCATGAACCACTGGCTCAAGTGAATTGGTTGTTTAATTTTTTCAGTTGCTTGGTTCAGGTGTATAAGTAAATCTTCAAGGTAATCCAACTGGCTTAGAGGTAACTCGCCTCCAGAAGGAACTGTTTTGACAAATCCGAGAAGTGTTGCTTCTGCAAGCAAGTCCTCAAACTGTACAGCTACATAGCCAATTCTATCTAAGCAAACTTCTGGTGGAATCTGAATAACTTTCTCATTTGGTAACACTAGAAGACACTCTATTTTCCCTAAACCGATGACTTCTAAATCAGCAACATCCATTAGAGTTTGCATGACTGAGTCCCAACTTAAACTTCCTTCACAAGAAGTTTTAATTCCCATGCAACGTAGATAAAATTGGACAGCAAATACTGCCAAAGTATTGAGATAAACTTGTTTGGCTTTCTGATGACTCTTGTGTTTCTTTCGGAAACGTTCTGCAAGTGCGTGAGCTTCTAAGCCGAGCGGTACCATAAAGGTTAAAGATTCTGATAAATTTCCTCTCATTTGTATACCTATTCCTTAATCTACCTGATTCTCACAGTATTCTTTTAACTTAGGAGAAAGCTTTTTTAGACATCGGTAATAAAAGCTGCTCACTGTAGGAACTTTCATTTCAAATTCTTCTGAAATTTCTTTCCATGATTTTCCTGACATTCTTCGCAGAGCTAATGCTTGAAAGGTTGCTTGAGGACATTTTTCTATATACTCATTTTTGAAAAGGTCTTCTGGGTCTGATTCTATACATTCCCTCACTATTTCTGTAAGGTCTTTTGGTTCGGTAGGTACGGCAAAACTATCCAGGTCAGTTATAGTCATTTTTGTTACATGACTGTGAGTCTGATATTTACGAATAGTGTCTTTAAAAAATCGCCGTTCCAAAAGAACATTGACCCATGCCATAACCGTACCGCGTTCCGGATTATACTTGTCAATATTTTGACAAATAAAAAGAAAAAGTTCCTGACGTGCCTCATTATAAATATCTTGAACATTGCCTGAAAATTGACTTTTTGAGGGATACCAAAAATGACCAAAGCGCACGATGCCATGAATCAGCTTTGTTAAAGCGATTTGCCGTTCCTGAGAATGCGGTGGATATCGCTGCGCTCTTGTAGCAAGCTGTAATAGATATGAATCAAGTTCATCTCTCCTCATTATTTGAGACCTTAAACCTTATTGAAGAGCCGACGTGAACTTCTGTTAGTTTCTCGCGCTTCGTTGGACTACTTTCTGTAAAACCACAAAATTTGTTACAAACATTTACATCTTGTCTCTGAGTCAAGAAATAAGCTGTTCTGTTTGAATGAGGTTAGCAATTATAATGACTCTTCCCTACTCCCTACTCCCTACTCCCTAACTCTCATTGGAGCAGAACACCTGTTGGCAGGAAATATTAATTTTTGTAAAAAAAACTAAATTCTTGAAGAAAAGAAGTCGTAGTAGCAAGAGAAACAGTTAGAGTAACACGTCGATTTTCAAGAGGGTGTATCGATACTACATAAGTTTTGAATATATTACTCAAGAGTTTGGCAAGAGTCTTGTGAGTTGAGACACTATCAGGGGTATGCCTATAGGGACTCATTTTTCAGAGCTTCATTCAGTAATTACATGGAGTTGAACTATGGTTTTTGGCAACTGCATTTCAAAGCAACGCAATTCTCGTATCTCGATCCGTAATATCAGCCAACGCAAGCAGACCTCAGTAGCTTTACAGAAGACTAATAAAGAGCTAGAGTCGAGAATACAAGAGCTTTTAGGTGAATTAAGTGATGTTAATGAGGAATTACGCCGCGAGAAAGCTTTGCGTCAGCGGGTAGAGATCGCTCTAGAACAAGAAAAACAACTTGCTGAACATAGAGCACACTTTGCCTCTATGATCTCTCATGAATTCCGCACTCCCCTAAACATCATCTCCTTCTCCACCAGCTCGCTGAAACGCTATTATCACCACTTGAGTGAAGAGAAAAAACTCCAGTATTTACAGCGCCTTCAAACAGCAGTTGAACAGATCGGCCAATTGATGGATGAAGTTCTCATGCTGGGTAGAGCAGAAGTAGGAAAGCTAAAGTTTGAGCCAGAACCACTTAATCCGATCCAATTCTGCCATGACATATTGGCTCAATTCAATTTGAGTCAAAACCGCCACCATGCAGTCACTTTTGCCAGTCGCGGTGATTGTAGAACAGTCTGTGTGGATAAAAAATTACTACAGCCCATTCTCACGAATTTACTCTCGAATGCAATCAAGTATTCTCCAGTTGGCAGCACAATTGATGTTATACTCTGTTATCAAGATAAAAAACTGATTTTCCAGATTAAGGATAGGGGAATTGGTATTCCAAAAGCAGAGCAACAAAGACTGTTTGAGCCATATTATCGGGCTGAAAATGTCGGCGATGTACCAGGTAGTGGATTGGGATTGGCACTGGTCAAAAAGTTTGTAGACCTGCATGGCGGTCAAATCAGCGTGGCAAGTGAAATCGGTGTGGGTACGACGTTTACAATTACATTACCAGTCACGGAACCAGCCTTTGATATCAAATCTGGTAGCATCTGAATAATTAAAAAACCGCAGAGACGCTGAGAGCACAGAGAGAGGAAAGAGAAATAATTCCGATACAAACGGATTTGATATGAAGATAATGAAAAAAATCTTGACAAACGAAGATGAAGCAAAAAACTAAGAAATAATTGTTGAATGTTTGGAGGCAAAAGGGTTCGATGTCATCTATTCCAAAGTTGTTTGAATGTATTTCATTGAAATAAAAGCGTTATTCATAGCGTTTATCAAAAGCTGAAAATCTAAGAATCAAGAGCAAAAAATCCGTTAATGCTATGGCGCTCATTAAACTCTAAATTTAGGAAGAAAGGAGCTTGACCCAGTCTAATTATGAGGTTGAAGGTGCATATGAAGATAAAAAGGAAAGCTCTTTTACAAGAATTAACTTGCAAAAGTCAAGGTATATAATGACGAAACGAATCTATTTCTACAAACTTCTTCTCGAGCGACTATGGTCTGATGAACAATTCAAAAACTGCTTCATTGCAGATCCCAAGCCTATACTATGTGAGTTTGGGGTGCAACTTCCCGAGTTTTTAAAAAAGATTGAAGTGCATGAAGATAAGCTTAACTTGCGAAATTATATTTTGCCAATGAAGGAGCAACTAGAAAGGTACAATCTGGAAGAACAAAATCTGATTATTGCTCAAGTTATAAGACGAGCTTTAGCTGATGAAGCCTTCAAAGCCAAACTGCTCCAAAACCCCAAGGCTGGTATTAAAGAGGCAACAGGTGAAGACTTACCTGAGGATTTAACTATTTGCTTTTACGAAGGCACGCCAACTGTCAGACATCTCGTCATTCCTATGAATCCGAATAAGCAGCAACTGAGTGATTCCCAACTAGAGATGGTTGCTGGTGGAATCGCTTTTCCAATCTTGAGGCAATCTCAACCTTATATTTTTGGTTTACAGCAGTTTTCACCTACATGAACCACATCGTTGGTAGGGGCGCAAGGCATTGCGCCCTTACGGCTGTGGTCTATTTACCTAAAAATGGCTGTGATTTAGTTCAAAATCACTCTCTCTTGGAGATAACAATGACAAAGATTTTAGTAATAGAAGATGAAGCAGAAAGCCGAGAGATGTTTTTAGAATCCTTGGAAACAGAAGGGTTCAACGCCATCGGTGCCCAAAACGGTCTTGTTGGTGTTGAGCAGGTGCAGAAACATCTACCTGATTTGGTAATTTGTGACATTATGATGCCAGAACTTGATGGTTACGGTGTCCTCACCACGCTGCGCCAAAATCCGATGACAGCGATTATTCCATTCATTTTTCTGACTGCTAAAGCTAGCAATGCGGAACTTCGCCACGCTATGAAGTTGGGAGCTGATGACTATCTGACTAAGCCAACTACAGTAGAGGAATTATTGGCTGCGATCGCCGCCCGATTAGAAAAACAAGCTGCTCTGAAGCAGTGGTACACTGCTTTGCAGCAAATCTCAACGCCTGAGGCTACTGAGGAGGCAAAAGCCACAACTAGTGAGTCGATTTTTCCGTCCTGTCCGCACTTAAGTGAGGTTTTCCAATTCATTGAAGAGAATTATCACCAACCAATTAGTTTATGTGACGTAGCCCAAGCAGTGGGTTACGCTCCTGGTTACTTAACTGACCTCATGCGACGCCTCACTGGGCTTACGGTGAACCGATGGATTGTAGAACGTCGGCTGGTAGCAGCGTGTTCATTGCTGTTGGAGACTAACCAGTCAATTGAGCAGATTGCTGAAAAAGTGGGCTATCAAAATACGGGACATTTCTTTCGTCAATTCCGTCAATACCAGGGAACTACGCCTCAAGTTTGGAGAAACGCGCATCGCATTCAAAATAGCATAAAACATAACTGAAATAACAGCGTCAATAGAATTTTCATACTTTTTAAGAAAACGTTTTGACTGTCTAAATGAGTTGTCTGCAAAACATTTCAGGTAGTCAAAACGTTGTGGTTTTAGCTTTTTGCAGTTTGACTGCAAGAGTGCGATCGCATATCCTCATAGCAATTGGGTAAGTCCTGAGTGAACTAGGGTGAGACTCTCGCTGGGCTTTGCTATAATCTCTGACCTTTGCTTAGTCCGTTTCACAAACAGACTAGCAATTAGAACGCTGATACACAGCAAGGCAGGAACTGCGGAAGGTTCGGGAACTGTTTTCAGTTTGGCTCGCGTATTGAGTGCCATGAGGGCTTTCTCTCCCTGAATCAGACCAAAGCCAAGTCGGGAGTCAAAACCTGGCAAAGGACTGTCAGCCGTATCTCTTAGAGCATTATAGATATCAGTGGGTGTTGCGCTTGGATCTGCCTGTAGTAGCAATGCTGCCACTGCAGCCGTGTACGGAGCCGACGCAGAGGTACCGAAGAAGTCGAAGAAGCCGGGGTTGGCAACACGGCGAGCATCTTCACCGCCCAAGCCGAAGGAAATCGGCAGTGCGTCCGGAGCCACAACATCAGGCTTTAGGGAATTAAAGTTACCTTCTGAAGAAAAAGGTTGCAATTGCCCCTGCTCTATAACAACGCCGTACCTCTGGTTTGAGTAGGATTTTGCGTTCCCATAATACACTGCTCCAACGGTGAGTGCATTTGGGTTATTGGTGTGCCCATAAATTGGCAATTCGGGAAAATCATTACCAGCGTCAGTGAAGTAAGAAATTCCTTGATTGACTACCGCATTAATCGCCTGGTTAATAAGTCCATTCGGAGGCTCCAGATCTAGAAGGTTTAAAGGCGCATCAGGGATATTTTGGGGGATATAGCCGACATCATCCACGATGATATCTGCCCCAGCAGCCGCTAGAGCCTGAATGCCCTGACCGAAGTCATCTACACCGCCCACACCTGTGTGGAATACTAACTTAGCTCCCGGAGCTACAGCATGGATAAGCTGCGCGATGGCGCGACCTTCATCCGTGGCACCAGGTTCTGAGTAGTCCTTAAGCACATTAACGCCAGATGGTAAGTAGCTATCAGCTATGTTGGTTGCATAAGTATCTAGGTTGCCAGAGGTGCCGAAAGTCTCTGCTGTGGCGAAACTATCAGATATGAAACCGATGGTGATCCCGGTGCCATCTAAACCATAGCGATCGCGCAAAATATCAACCCCTGTAGCTTTGGCAGCTGGTTCAATCGGTAGGGTGAAGGTAGCCGCCTGAACCTCGACAACGAGGCTTCCTAGTACCGCAGTCGTCGCAATCACCCCTGACGTGACGATTCTTTGGAGTAGTCTCAAATCTCTCATGGCATTTAAAGACCTTCTCAAGATTCACTCTTGTTAGAGCAGGTTGGATGTACTGTTAATTAACTACTGGCGGGTTAAGTACAGAATTGCATTAATTCGTAGCATTATTTAAGTAACTCAGTTAAAAGTTTGTAGTAAGCGGTTAAGCGCTTACTACGAGCAGCAATTGCATTGGGATGAAAATTGTTACGAACTTGTGCAATCCTGTACTTAGCTTACACTTACACCTTATCTTTAGGGTTGCGTACCTTAGTGGCAATAAACTAAGTACACTTATGTATTATAAGGGAAGTGAATCCTAAGCAAACACCATCTGCCACTGCCTCCAGAGCTTCCTCAGATAGTTCTTCCTCAGATGTATTAGCTGCAACCAGGTTAATTGGCAGTACTAATGAAATTTATTGCTGATTACTGACGTGCTAAACTTACGCTTAGGTTAAGTTGTTGGCGTTTCTTATTGTTCTACTGCTGATAATGCAAAATGTAGCTCTTACTGCACTAAAGAACGTACACTCGACACCACCTGCCACTGTTTCCAGAGCTTCCTCAGATAGTTCTTCCTCAGATGTATTAGCTGCAACCGGGTTAATTGGCAGTACTAAATAAACCTTGTTGGCTGTTTCCTGGATGACTTCAATTTCAAGGTTTGTTGGAATTTCTTCTCCTGACTCCCTCGCATAAACTGCTTTGGGATTGTTGAGCAATTCTTGCTTGAATGTTTCATCTTCCCAAGCCCGCTGAATGAGTTTCTGCTCAAACTCGAAGCGGGTACTCATTGCTTGAGTAATGACTTTTTTCAGTTCTTCGTGCATTTTCTTTTCTCCTTGCTTCTGTTAATAACTCAGAATCTTGATGGGAAGAAACAACTTTCTATTTGAATTGTTTAGGAAGATATTCAAAAAAATGAGGAGTAACGAACTGAGACACTTAAATGTTAATTATCCCAGAGAATCTAGTGAGTCCAGCAGAATTCTCTGTCAAGGCTCACTAGGTTATAATAGTTCGGAACTCCAAGTGGTTACTAGCGTACTAAGTTTACTCTTACACCTTATTGTTGGCGCTGCGTGTATAGGCAGAGCTAAACCATGAACACCCCTCTGTATTGTGTGCAGCACTACGTTGCACGCAATATTTACCACCTGCTACTGCTTCCAGGGCTTCCTCTGATAATTCTCCCTCATTTGTAATAGCTGAAGCAGGGTTATTTGGAAGCATCAAGTAGACCTTGTTTCCAGTTTCCTGGATGACTTCAATTTTCAGATCATTTGGTAGTTCTTCTCCTGACTCCCTCGCATAAACTGCTTTGGGATTGCTCAGCAATTCTTGCTTGAAGTTCTCATCTTCCCAAGCCCGCTGAATGAGCTTCTGCTCGAACTCGAATCGGTTGTTCATTGCCTGAGAGATGATTTGTTTCAGTTCTTCGTGCATTTCCTTTTCTCCTTACTTGCTTTTGTCAATTTAGGATTGACACTAACCAGAATATCGATTTCTAAACTGAAGCGTCAATGTACTTTTTTTAGGTATAAAATCTTAAAAAACAGTAGTTTCATAATGAAGATATATTACTGAAACATGGTGAAGCAGTTAGCAAATCAAAAAATAAAATCATTCATCAGCAACAGTATTTAATAAGGAAAACAGTAAGGTAAAAAAGACCAGTGGCTTGCTCAAGTTTCATCTTTTTCCATTAGGTACAAAGCAGAAGCTGAAAAATTGTTAGTCTTACCGAAATATCGTAGATTGTGATTCGGGCTTTACATCTCCTAAACTACAAATCTAAGTAACAGTAGGACAAACATTCTGCTTCAAATAAAACAGGATGCAAAAATGGAAGTTTCACGGCAAGATTTAATCAAAATAGTTGAGCAAGCTAGTACACTCACTGAAAGATTGGGCGAGTGCTTTATTCCTGATGAGTCCCAAACTAACGAAAAGCTGATTACCTCCCAGTGGGAAACCTGGTGTCAGGTTGTTGCACAAAGCAACCCAGAAAAATTTGCCAAACGTCTTGCCTGGGATGGACTGGATTCTAAAGCTGTCGGGAGTGTTCTTGGATCTGTCCGCCTCGTCGATCCAAAACAGCTTCCTGTCTGGACAGAAACTTTGCGGGAAGTTTTACAAAGTGATTGGGAAACAGCTGATGCTGATGCGTCTCGCTGTCTGGATATCGAAAAACCAATTCCCTTTGAAGAAGTTTATCTACCCTTTGTGTATGTAGCGCGACAGAAACTCATTGCACACGTCGGTGCTAGTTGGCAACTGCTGTCGGAAGCAGTTCACATATCTCTGGAACGTCAACTGTTGTTGCAGTTAGCGTCTCTTTCCGCCCAGCCGCTACAGTTAGAGTTTTCATTATTTAAAGCGCTCAAGCAATCTGCTTTCACTCTTTTATGGGGAGGAGGACAAGACATAGGCTTTAATTCTAATAAGCAGTACCAAACTTTTGTCAAAGACCTGAAAACAGGCAAGTTACTGTCCATTTTCCAGAAGTACAACGTCTTAGCTCGCTTGGTAGCAACGGCAATGGATCTCTGGGTGGAGGAAAAAGCGGAATTTTTCCACCGGTTAGCATTAAACTTGTCAACCATACAACAAAACTTCCAAAAAGATATAGGTCAGGTTGTTGCCATCCAATTGAATCTCTCCGATCTTCACAATAGGGGACGCTCGGTGATAGCTTTGACCTTTGCCTCTGGATTGAAACTGATATACAAACCTAGAAGCTTGGGCTTGGAAGTTACGTATTTTGAGTTACTAGCCTGGTGTAATCAGCAGCAAGTTCTGTTGCCGTTCAAGTTACTCAAAGTTATCGACTGCAAAACCCACGGCTGGATGGAATTTGTAGAGCATTTGCCATGTGAAGACGAAGCTGCAGTGCAGCGATACTACCAACGTGCCGGAATGCTGCTGTGTCTACTCTATGTGCTGCAAGGAAATGACTGCCATGATGAAAATCTGATCGCCAGTGGAGAACACCCAGTGCTGGTAGATTTGGAAACCCTTCTGCATCCCCGTGCCCGCGAGGTTAATGCCACAAATGAAGTAGGGGCGCAATCCTTAGCCAATGAGCAATTTTTTGAAGATTCCGTGCTGTGGACTGGACTCCTGCCGAGATGGGAATTTGGGGCAGATGGAGGGAACGCTCACGACATTAGTGGTTTGGGGGGAGCTGGCGGGGAAATCCCTTTTAGAATGCCAAAGTGGCAGAACATCAACACTGATAACATGGCACTGGAGTATGAACCTGGCATCATGCCACCCGCAGCCAATACACCTTTGCTGAATGATATTACCTTATCACCAAATGATTACGTTAATGAACTCATAGATGGTTTCCGGCAGATGTATCAGTTCTTGTCAGAGCGACGAGAAGTGCTTCTGGCAACTGATAGTCCAATAGCCGCCTTTGCTCATCAGAAAGTACGGTTTTTGTTTCGCCCTACCCAAGTCTACTCTCATGTTCTAGGTAAAGCCCTCAATCCAAATTACCTGCGCCATGGCGTAGACTATAGTATTGAGCTGGATGTACTGAGTCGTGCGTTTTTGGCAGCCGACGCAAAACCCCCAATCTGGTCGCTGCTAGCGGTGGAACTCCAAGCCTTAGAACAAATGGATATTCCTTACTTTGTTGCTGATTCCAGTAGTGATGCCCTGATAGTCAACCCTGATTTGATAATTGAGGGATATTTTAAAGAACCTAGTTATAATCGAATGATTAGACATCTCCAGAGGCTTAATGATGCAGATTTAGCTCAACAGATTGCAATTATTCGGGGTTCTTTTTACTCGCGGGTTGCTCGTGGCATGACCGATACCGCACCCTGTACGTTTGTTAATGCTGGTTTAGATTTGGATGCAACTGTTCACTTGACACAATTACAACTGGTGCATGAAGCAGTGGAAATTGCCAAAGAACTGCAACAACGAGCAATTCAAGCCGCCGATGGTAGTGTTACCTGGATTGGCATGGGATACCTGCCCAAGGCTGAGCGGATGCAACTTCAACCCTTGGGGGATGGATTGTATGATGGTGTTTGCGGAGTCGCTTTATTTTTAGCAGCGTTGGCAAAAGTTACGGATGATACAGAATTTCGAGATTTAGCACTGAGCGCCTTACAGCCCCTGAGAAAAACTTTGCAGGAGACAGATACAAGTTTTCAGCGTAGAATTACCAAGCAAATGGGTATCAGTGGAAGTACTGGATTAGGGTCTATAGTTTACGCCTTGGTAAGGGTTAGTCAATCTCTAGATGAACCGGAGCTTTTAAATATTGCTAGCCTTGCAGCCTCCTTAATAACTCAGGAAAGCATTGCTAGCGATCGCTCCTTTGACATAATAGCAGGGGCAGCAGGAGCAATACTAGGATTACTGAGTTTCTACCAAGCTTCATCAGATCCAGCTGTTCTGGATCGAGCCACTGCTTTAGGTTATCATCTGCTGATAAATCGCACCAAGAGCAATTCTGGATTTAGAGCTTGGGCAACTCTAGAAGGCAAGTTAGCGACGGGCTTTTCTCATGGCGCGGCGGGCATTGCCTACGCCCTACTGCGATTGTACAAAACCACACAAGAAACGGTTTTTCTAGAAGCGGCGGAAGAAGCGATCGCCTACGAACGCAGTGTATTTTCTCCCAACGCTGGAAATTGGCCAGACGTAAGATCCTTTACTCTTGAAGGGGGTAAGCCTTCGTTTATAACCAATTGGTGTCATGGCGCTCCTGGCATTGGTTTAGGTCGTTTGGGGGGTCTGGAAATTCTCGATACTCCTGAAATCCGACAAGAGATTGCAGTCGCTTTAAATACAACTCAACAGTTTGGTTTGCAGAACATCGACCATCTCTGCTGCGGCAATTTTGGCAGGATGGAGGTGCTATTGGTAGGAGCCTGCAAACTGTCGCGTCCCGAACTCTGGAACACTGTCCAAAAACAAGCGGCATGGGTTGTAGCAAGAGCAAAGCAAGTTGGTACTTTTTATCTATTTCCCGAACTTCGCGGAGATATTTACAACCCTGGTTTCTTTCAAGGCACTGCTGGAATTGGTTATGAACTCCTGAGGCTAGCATATCCAGAATCACTTCCTTCCGTATTGCTGTGGGAGTAACGGTATTCAACGTTAAGATAGAAGATATCTGGGAAATTGTTAATGAATTGCGTGGCTCCTAGAGTTACGCCTTTATTGTTGATCGGTACGGGGCATTATTAGTCTCCCGACAAATCCCTATTTTAATCATAGCCTCAACCCCTTGCCGCCAGAGACGTGAAAGCAGGTCAAAACCGACAGACGCCCTTGCCCATTGCTGTCGCCGATATTGGTCTTGGATTTACTTCCCTCAACCATTCAGGATTATGATTGGTCGGCAAACAACTTACTCTGTGCAACTGACATTTATACGAAAAAAGGCTGTTGCAGCAACAAGCGATAGCGTAAGCGCTAACGGCTAAAGCCGTATCGTCCGCAAAACAGGTCAAAGTACTCGCCTTACGAGCCAAAATCATACTGACTGTTGTTGAAAATCCAAGCTTTAGAGTTTGGGAGCAGAAGTGCGATCGCATCTCCTCATCGGTTTAGTTTAGTGCGATTACAAAAAATCAAATTCTTATCCGCAGTGCCATCATAGTCAGAGAGATTTATTTATTTTTTTAAAAATATATTTTTTCATTAAAATTATTTTCCAATAAGAGCACTTAATTCATAATTTTTGGAAGAAAATGTCAGCAATAAGCAAAATCAAAATAAACGTGAGTCTAACCAAAAAATAGTTGATTATGACCTTGGTTTATACATTATCAGTAACAACCAGCATCAAAATAAACGCGAGTCTGACCAAAAAATAGTTGATTGTAACCTCGGTTTATCCATTTTAATCTTAGAGATGTAATAAGCGCTTACACAGAAGCCCGTAGGTTACTAAATAGAGGTAATTGACATGAGTAATCCAAATCAAACTCTCGAAGAACGCATTATTGCCAAAGCAATGAACGATGAGGCTTATAAGCAACAGCTAATGAGCAATCCCAGGTTAATTATTGAACAAGAACTGGGTCGTTCTTGGCCACAGGAAGTTGAAATTGAAGTTGTTCAGCAAACGAAAAAGAAAGTTTACCTGGTACTTCCCCCAAATACAGATGAACTGCCGAATCAAGAGTTGTCTGAGCAACAGTTAGAAGCTGTGGCAGGAGGTGTAGGAGCTGAAGCACAGACAACACCATTTTGTGCCGTTGTAATCTTTAGTATTGCCGTCTGTAGACGCTAATTCAGGAGTGTGTAAGTAGTTACTGCTTCACTGATTGTGAGGCATTTTGCTGAGTAACGGACAGTGAGAATTTGCCTTCTCACTACCGTGTCAAGTACTTGACACGGTAACCTCGGAGAAACGCCTAGCCGTGTTTGTCCGAGGCATTACTAAACATAATTTACCTACAGTCTTATAAGCGCCTGTACAGTTTCAATTAGAGGCTACAATATGAGCAACTCCAATCAAAATTTTGAACAGCAAATCATTACCAAAGCCCTGCAAGATGTTGTAAAGTTTTAAGTCTGCCTCGGACAAAACCCTAACCGTGTTCGTTCAAGAACTAGTACTGGCCTAATTCACCAAAAGACTTGATTAATAAGCGATGGAATTTTCTAAAAAAGAGCTGGTTAACATCGTAGAGCGAGCCAGCACAATTACCGAACGCCTTGGAACTGGGTTCTTGCCTAATGATGCTCTAGAATTCGATGATATCGTTCCATCCAGGCTTGAAAAGTGGTGTCAGATTGTCGCTAAGGGAGACCAGGAGAAATTCGAGAAGCGACTTGCTTGGGATGGTCTTACCTTAGACACTGTGCGCCGTGTGCTTGGTTCTGTTCACATGGCTGATGAGCAGAATTTACCACCGTGGGTGAAAACTTTAAATGAAGGTATTAAAGCCTCTGCTTTGATTTCTGTTGAAACCTTAGAAAAGGGTGCGGCAGAAGTGTACCGTTGTTTGAGTTGCCAAGAGCCAGTTCCCTTTGAAGAAGTTTTTTTGCCTTTCATACATATTGCCAAGCAGAAATTAATTGTTCGGACAGGCGATAAGTACCATTTACTTTCAGAAGAAGCCCAGGCAACACTTGAGCGTAGTCTTTTGGGATTGCTTGCTGGTTATTCCTCACCAATACTGGAATTAAATTTCTCAACTTTTCGTGCCAGTAAGCAGTCTCCACTACTCCGCTTACTTGGACAATTTGAGAGTAGTCATTCCAAGGAGCAGTATCAAGCTTTTATCAAGTATATGCTCAAGGGAGGGGGACTCCTGTCCTTTTTCCAGCAATACCCTGTGTTAGCTAGACTAGTTGCGACGGTAACAGACTTTTGGGTCGATGCTATTGGGGAATTTCTTCTGCGATTAGCCTCAGACTGGTCTGAAATTCAGCGAACTTTTCAGACTGAAGCGGAACTAAGTCAGGTCGTTACCATCTATCCGTCTCTTTCTGACCCCCATAATAATGGTCGTTCCGTGATCGCGGTAGTTTTTGCCTCAGGTCTGAAATTGATATACAAACCTAGAGACTTAGGCTTGGAAGAAGGGTATTTTAAGTTACTTGCCTGGATTAATCAGCAAGGAATCTCTTTACCTTTTAAGTTACTTAGAACGATCAATCACTCAACCTACGGTTGGGTTGAATTTGTAGAGTCTTTGCCATGTCAAGATAAACAGGAAGTCCAACGCTATTACCAGCGTGCTGGGATGCTGCTGTGCGTGCTGTATCTCCTAAAAGCAAATGACTGCCATTTTGAAAATCTGATTAGTTGCGGGGAACACCCAGTCTTGGTGGATATGGAGACGTTAATGCATCACCAAGTCCGGGAGACGGCAGACTCAGGAAAATATGCACAGGCTCAATTACTGGCGGATCGACAACTTTTTAAGGATTCTGTCCTGCGAAGCAATTTCTTACCGCAATGGCTCTTTGGACCGGACGGACGCAAAGTTTTTACCTTAAGTGGATTAGGAGGGGCAGACGGCGAACAGGAGACATCTTATCACGTACTTAAATGGCGTAACATTAACACCGATAATATGTCCTTAAGTTATGAATTTGCGAAAATCCCGTCGAGAGCTAATGTGCCTCCTTTAAAGGGTGTCACTTTATTGCCAAACGATTATGTTGAAGAACTTGTGGATGGTTTTCAACAAATGTATCAATTCCTGGTAAAACACCGGGAAGCACTCTTGGTCTCAGATAGCCCTTTGACAGCGCTAAACCATCAACAAGTTCGCTTTGTTTTTCGTGCCACCCAAGTCTATGGTTCTATACTTTGCAATTCGCTGCAACCTGAATGGCTGCGGGATGGCGTCGAACGCAGTATTAAGCTCGACCTTCTCAGCAGAGCCTTTCTCTCATCAGACTCAAAGCCTCTCTTATGGTCACTCTTGAAAGTAGAACTACAGGCGATGGAGCAGATGGATATCCCCTACTTCGTTGCTTATTCAGATAGTGCTGCATTGTCGATTGGCTCCAGTCAAACTATCGAACAATGTTTTACAGAACCTACTTATTCCGCAGTGAATTCTCGGCTACAGCAGCTCAGCGATAAGGATCTAGCACAGCAGATTATTATTATACGGGGTTCGTTGTACTCAAGTATCACTAGTGAACTGAGCGATACATTACCATATAGTAATGCCTATTTGAATTTTGATGCTGTCGCCCCCTTGAGCCAGAAACAGATGGTGGAGCAGGCAGTTGCGATCGCTCAAGATCTGAAACGCTCCGCAATTTGTGCTGCCGACGGTAGTGCTACCTGGATTGGACTAGGATATATGCCTCTGGCAGACCGATTCCAACTTCAGCCAATAGGAGATGGCTTGTACGACGGACGTTGTGGGGTAGCCTTATTCCTGGCAGCATTAGAAGCTGTCACGGGCGGCATTGGATTTCGCGACTTGGCATTGGAAGCTTTGCAACCCCTGCGTCGGGTTTTGCAAACCTCAGACCTTAAATATCAGCAAAAATTCGCCGAGCAAACAGGTATCGGTGGAGCTATGGGGCTAGGTTCAATTATCTATGCTTTAGTGCGAATTAGTCAATTTTTGGGCGAACCCGCTCTCGTGGAAGATGCTAAACAAGCAGCACACCTAATGAAACCGGAGGCTATTGGTACCGATCAACATTTTGACGTTATGGGTGGATCTGCAGGGGCAATTCTAGGTTTGTTAGCCTTACACAATCTCACTGCTGAGCCAGCATTTCTGGAACAGGCAACGATTTGTGGCAATCATCTCTTGAAAAACCGTGTTGCCAGTGATACTGGTTCTAGAACTTGGTTAAGTTTAGACGGAAAACTATTGACAGGATTTTCCCACGGTGCAGCTGGCATTGCCTACGCTTTGCTGCGGTTGTATGATACCACTCAAGATTCAGTGTTTCTGAAAGCTGCCAAGGAAGCGATCGCCTATGAACACAGCGTCTTTTCTCCAGAAGCTGGCAATTGGCCGGACTTAAGGTTTGAAAAACCGTCGTTTAAAACCAGCTGGTGTCATGGCGCTCCTGGTATTGGTATGGTGCGCTTAGGTGGTGTTTCGGTGCTTGATACTTGTCAAATTCGACATGAAATTGAAGTAGCTTTAAAGACCACGCTACAAGTCAATTTGCAAGGAGTAGACCGTCTGTGCTGCGGCAACTTTGGCAGAATTGAGCTTCTGCTAATAGCAGCCCAGCAACTATCACGCCCGGAATTAATTGAAACCGCTCAAAAACAAGCAGCATGGGTTGTGACTAGAGCAGAACAAGCTGGTTCTTTTTATCTCTTTCCCAATCTTCATAAAGATATTTACAATCCTGGTTTCTTTTTGGGAACATCTGGAATTGGTTACGAGCTATTGAGGTTAGCGTATCCAAACTTGCTTCCCTCTGTGCTGCTATGGCAGTAGGAAACTGCATGATACTCCAAAAGTCAAGGCGCTTGCTGCTGTACTACTTGGAGTAAAGAATGGTTTCTTTGTTTACCTCAATCATTTCTTCATTCAGTAACGTCTAAGTAATAGTAAGATAAGATTGTTCATGTAAATTCAGCAAAAATACGGTTTTAAGCCAACTTAGGCGAAAAGTGCTTGACAGCTTCTAAATACGTAGAGGAATGAAGAAATGAGGCTTCTCCACAAAACCATTGCATCAACAGCGATCGCTACAACTGCATTCCTTGGAGGTTTGTCGGCGATCACACAAGCAGCCACGTTGACCAACAGCATTAGCTTCGATCGGGAGGAGCCGATAGCTAAGGTGGGCGGCGACCTAGCTTCGCTCTATACTGCATATGAATCGGCTCTCCAAAAAGCAGACGGTGTCACCTTCCAACTGCCCGACTCTTTATTACAATTGCACAACAATCATGTGGCAATTAATGCCGTTGCTTCTGGTAGCACAAACGCCCTGTTAAAAAACCTGGAACAGTTAGGGTTACACAAGACCTCAACAAGAGGATCTATCGTTTCGGGTATGCTGCCTATCGAAGCTATAGACAATATGGCAAACTTAAACAGCCTGCAATTTGCTAGACCAGCCTATCAACCGTTAGCCAATGTAGGACTAACTACTAGCCAAGGCGATATCGCTATGAAGGCCGACGTTGCCCGGAGTATCTTTAATGTGGACGGAACTGGTGTTACGGTGGGCGTACTGTCGAACAGCTTTGATAACTTGGGCGGGGCAGCCGCCGATGTGGCTAGTGGCGACCTACCATCCGGCATTAACGTGCTGAAGGATTTGCCAAGTGGTGGCAACGATGAAGGTCGTGCCACAATGCAGGTGATTCACGATGTGGCTCCCGGTGCCAACTTGGCTTTTCACACGGCATTCGTGAGTGAGGCTGATTTCGCCAATGGCATTCTAAGGCTAGCAAACGAAGCTGGGGCTAACGTCATCGTAGACAACGTAATTTACTTCGCTGAGCCGATGTTCCAAGATGGGATTATTGCCCAAGCTGTGGACAGCGTAGTGGCTCAAGGCGTTTCCTACTTCTCCTCTGCTGGCAATTATGGTCGCGACGCTTATGAAAGTGCATTTAATCCAAGCGGCTTAAGCGACCCCATATTGAGGGGTGAGTTGCATGATTTTGATCCGGGATCAGGAGTGGATGTTTTACAAAGCATTACAGTTCCCGAAGGTACCAGGTTTAGAATTTCCTTCCAGTGGGATTCACCGTTTTTTTCTGTTAGCCCTGGCAGTGGCGGCTCCCCCAACGATCTGAACGTTCTTTTATTTGATAGTACTGGTACCAATGTATTGAGCTTCAGCGCCGATAACAACATTGGTGCAGATGCTATAGAGGTCTTCACGTTCGTCAACGACGGCTCCTTCGGGACAGATCAATTCAACCTCGCAATTTCGCACTCAGCTGGACCCTACGCTAACTTGATGAAGTACGTAGCGTTAACTTTTTTGGGTACTATCAACGAGTTTAACACCGATAGTGGGGCGCTCTACGGACATCCTAACGCTGCTGGAGCAGAGGCGGTAGTAGCAGCACCTTACTATTTAACACCTGAATTTGGTACGTCTCCGGCAGTGCTAGATCCATTTTCTTCAGCCGGATCGACACCAATACTATTTGATACATCTGGCAATAGATTGGCAAACCCGGAGATTCGCTTGAAGCCGGATATCGTTGCTCCAACCGGGGTTAACACCACATTTTTCTTTGCTGGGGTAGATCCCGATAATGATGGATTACCGAACTTCTTTGGCACATCAGCCGCCGCCCCACATGCGGCAGCTGTAGCGGCGTTAATGCTCCAAGCAGCTCCGGACACCAGCCCTAGTAAGATTTATTCGCTCCTGGAAAGCACAGCACTCGATATGAGGACACTTGGCTTTGACTTTGACAGCGGGTATGGCTTTATTCAGGCTGATAGAGCCGTAGCGGCACTCGTTAGTCCTTCTGTAACGCCCATTCCTGAACCCACGTCGGTGTTGGGTGTCTTGGCGTTTAGTCTTCTAAGTGCAGGTTTGCTACAGAAACGCAACAGCAACAAAAATCTTTTTGTTGCAAAAATTGGCGATGGTTAGGTAAAGAGTTTTGAACTGATTTGTCTGATATCCGAGCGCATTACAGTCTACATCCGCAGAACCCGAAAAATTGCTACTCTCACAGAAATATTGTGTATTGTGGTCAGAGTTTTACTCGCCTAAGCTCTAGTTATCAACAGGAGAAAGAAATATGTCCATTGAAAGCGCAAACGCCTTCTATCAAAGAATAACTACAGATGAAGCATTCCGAACTCAACTCCAGAATACTGCCAGTGAGGGACGCACAGCAATCATACAAGCAGCCGGATACGATTTCACTCCAGAAGAATGGGAAGCTGCTACCGCTGATATTTTAGAAGCATCTGAAGCTAACACAGAACTCAACGATGCTCAGCTAGAGGCGATCGCTGGTGGTATTTTGCCTGTTGCTGCATATGGTGTTATTCTACCGCCCAACCTTCGTTGGCCAAAACCAAAACTATAACTTGCCTCTGGTCTTAAAACGGTTGTACGTCAAGTATTAACTTACATCACTTAAATTTCACAGGAGGAATGTATGTCTATTGAAAGCGCAAGAGCCTTTTACGAAAGGATTGTTACCGATGAAGCATTCAAAACTCAATACCAAAATGCTGTCAGTGATGATGAACGCCGAGAAATTGTACTAGCTGCTGGCTATAACTTTACCCCAGAAGAATGGGAAGCCGCCATGACTCAAATCTCAGAGTCATCTGATGAAGAACTCAGCGACGCAGAACTAACAGCAGTTAGCGGTGGAGCGTCAGTGCTCTTAGGCAAGCTACCGAAACGGCCAATTGTGTATCCTTTCTACGGCGGACCAAGACTTTAGAACCTTTTAAGCAGGGTGAAACAATGTCTAAAGAGTACCAACGAATCAGTTATGCTGTTTGGGAAATTACCCTCAAGTGCAACCTCGCTTGCAGCCACTGTGGTTCACGAGCAGGTCAAGCTCGTACAAAAGAACTCTCAACAGAAGAAGCGCTTGACCTTGTTCAACAGTTAGCCGAAGTTGGCATCAAGGAAGTGACTCTCATTGGAGGAGAAGCGTTTTTGCGTCCGGACTGGCTGGAGATTGCTAAAGCTATTACTCAGGCAGGTATGCTCTGCGGCATGACTACCGGCGGCTATGGCATCTCACTAGACATGGCACGCCGGATGAAGGAAGCAGGAATTTCTATGGTTTCCGTCTCAACGGATGGAATGGAGGCGACTCATGACCACCTGCGTGGTCGAAAAGGCTCTTGGAAGTCCGGATTGAGAACTATGGGCTACCTCAAGGAAGTTGGTATTCCCTTCGGTTGCAATACCCAGATCAACCGCCTGTCTGCTCCGGAATTCCCGCTTATCTACGAGCATATCCGTGATGCTGGCGCGTGTGCATGGCAAATCCAGCTGACTGTTCCTATGGGCAACGCAGCAGATAACGCAGACATCCTGCTCCAACCATCCGAACTATTAGATATCTACCCCATGCTTGCCCGTGTTACCCAACGAGCCAACCGTGAAGGAGTCAAGGTACGTGCTGGTAATAACATCGGTTACTACGGTCCTTATGAACGGTTGCTACGTGGGGGAGGTAATGAATGGACATTTTGGCAGGGTTGCGGTGCCGGATTATCCACGCTGGGTCTGGAAGCGGATGGTGCAATTAAAGGCTGTCCTTCATTACCCACGGCAGCATATACTGGTGGTAACATTAGAGAGCGCTCTCTACGTGAAATTATTGAACAAACAGAAGAGCTGCGGTTTAACCTCGGTGCCGATACTCCCCAAGGGACGGAACATTTGTGGGGATTCTGCAAGACCTGCAAGTTTGCTGAGCTATGCCGTGGAGGCTGCACTTGGACGGCTCACGTCTTTTTCAATCGCAGAGGTAACAATCCTTACTGCCATCACCGCGCTCTAGAGCAAGCGAAGCATGGCATACGAGAGCGTGTTTACCCTAAAGTAAGGGCGCAAGGACTTCCTTTTGATAACGGTGAGTTTGCCTTGATTGAGGAGCCACTTGACGCTCCTTGGCCTCTCGACGATCCACTTCATTTTACTGCTGACCGCATTCAATGGTCAAACAGTTGGCAAGAAGAACCTGAATACACTTACTCCTTAGCAAGATAAATACTGTGAACGAAACAACTGGTGAATTCTCAGTTCCAGAGAACAACTCAGTCGATTCTGAGAACACCGAGCATCAAGAGTGGTCGAAAAGTGTTTCTGAAGGTCAATTGGATTCTCCGTCTCCCCTTTTACCTCGCTCTGCTTGGCAGAATCAACAAGCTTTTTTGAGGATTCTGATTAAGGCGAAACAAGCCCTGGATATGGCAGAGATTACTGCTACCCTCTGGGGTTGAGGCTGTTTATCAATCCAGTTCTGTTGACAAATTTTACACCTACATGAAGCTTACACATCGGTTACTTTACCCACCCGCCTGGTCGATCGCCGCCAAACTTTCGGCGGCATTGCTCTCAGTTGCAATTATACCGATGAGCTTCACCGCCTACTACAACCTGCGACAGAGCTTAGATAGCCTAGAAGCTGGCGAATACCGCAAACTAGAATTACAAGCTACCAGTACTGCTAGTCGCCTAGACCAACTGATTATTGATATTCATCGCGTTTTAGTCCAAGTTAGCAGCGATCGCAATGTGGTAAGTTTCCTCACTTCCAACGCTCCTGGAAAGCAAAAAGCCTTCCGTCTGTCGATGCAGCAGACACTGGAAAACATCTCCCACTCTAACCCAGACTTTGATGCTATCTTTCTCATGGACACACAAGGTAAATGTGTCGCTTCCACCGAACCAAAATTCGTTGGTAATAAATATAACTATCGGGAATACTTCCAACAGGCAATCCAAGGAAAATCCTACGTCTCTACCATCTTGGTAGGTCAAACGACCGGACGACCAGGACTGTTCCTCTCGCACCCGGTGCAATCTGAAAAGGGCAAAATTGTGGGAGTGGCGGTATTCAAGATTAAGGGAGAAGATATCTGGGAAATTGTTAATGAATTGCATGGCTCCCAGAGTTATGCCTTCCTTGTTGACCAGTACGGGGTGATTATCAGTCATCCCGACCAATCCCTACTTTATCATAGCCTCAACCCCTTGCCGCCAGAAACGCGAAAGCAGGTCGAAACCGACAGACGCTATGGTCTTAAGCAGATCGAGAGCTTAAACATTCCAGAGTTAGCGGTAATGGTGGGAGCCAACGATCCGGGACACACCAGCTATCGCTTGAGACTTGCACAAATGCCCCAGATAGTTGGCTTTGCACCTTTGAAAGAGCAACCTTGGGTTTTAGGAGTCAACCAACCCAAAGCACAGTTTACCGCTCCCTTGAATCGCCTAATCTGGCAACACGGCAGTATTGTGCTAGTTGTAGGGGGAATGACGGCAATCATAGCATTGTTCTTAGCACGGACTATTTCCAGACCAATTCGCGCCCTCACAACCGCAGCACAAGCACTGGAACAAGGGGATTTCAATCCTCAAGAATTGGCTGTTGTGTCTCGCACTCATGACGACATGGGTCAACTTGTGCGTATTTTTTTACACATGGCTCGTGAAGTTAAAACTAGAGAGCAAAACCTAAAACAGCAGGTAACCGCCCTGCGAATTGAGATAGACGAAACTAAAAGAGTCAATCAAGTTGCGGAAATTACTGAGAACGAACACTTTAAACAGTTACAAAAAAAGATACAAAAGCTGAAACAGCAAACCGTAAGCTCAGGTGAGACTGAGACAGAGTACTTCCAGCGATTGCATAGCAAGGTGCAATCCCTTAAAGAGCGTACAAGTTACTAAATGAAACCTTATTTTTACTTTGTACCTTAAAAGCATCCCACCGACAGAACCTGCAACCCATTATGCATGAAAGAAACACTCTTTTCCCCACTCCCTACTCCCCACTCCCCACTCCCCATGCTTCTTGAGAGGTGATAAATATGACATCTGATGACGACGAACTTATCTCGCGTGAGGAGGTGCTAGCGGGTTTTCCAGCTAGACGAGCAAATACTTTGCTGTTTTTGATTGAGAGTCGGACAGCGCAGATAGTAGCGCGATCGCGGGTGGAGTTTGCCCTCACAGAACAAACTGCGTCAGAGCGCGACTTGGCTTTTTTGGAAGCCTTTGCCTTAGGAAATGCGCCTCCACTCCACCCCACCATCCAGCATCTAGAACGCTATGCCTCGGAATGGACACCCTTAGTGCCGGAAAACACTAAACTTAAAGCCGCTGTTGTCCACGCTCTGGGCGAGAAGTACACTTTCACATACCAGGCAGTGCCTAATATCCGGGCAGCTTTGGGTTTGGATGAGAAAGCGGTACAGGTGGCTTATTCCCGCCTATACAAAAGACAAGTAGTAAAAATATTTGCATCTACGCTACCCATAACCGAACAATTGCGCTGGAATTTATCTGCTCTAGCCCAACGGCTAGAGTCTTTGCCACCCTTCTGGCTCGCCTGCTTGATTACAGTTGCTTTGGGTTTGCCCCAAGCCTTCTTAGCCTTGCCCATTGCTGTCGCCGATATTGGTCCTCTGGCTACTGTTGCTTTTTTAGTCATCATCGGCATCATTAACATACTAACTATGGCTTGTATGGCTGAGGCTGTTGGTCGTAGTGGTGACTTCCGTTATGGTAATCCTTTTATCAAACAATTAGTATCCAATTACTTAGGAAATACTGGCTCCTTTATACTTTCTCTAGCTGTAGGCATCCGTGTTTTTCTCATAGCTTTAGCTTGTTACATCGGTTTGTCAACAACTCTAGCAAACTTCACCCACATCAGCCCAGCACTGTGGGCAGTGTTACTTTTCTTTGCCGGGTTGTACTTGCGATCGCGTAAATCCCTAAATTTTACCGTTGCCGTAATGGTATCTCTTGCAGCAATCAACGTGAGTTTGCTCCTGATTCTCTCAATTTTTGCCTTGAGCCATCTGCAATTGGACAACCTTTTTTATCTCAACTTGCCTTTCCTCAATGGTCATCCTTTCCAACCTTGGATGCTACAGCAAGTACTTGGTGTTAGCCTCATGCTTTACTTTGGGCATGTCTATGTGGGAGAATGCGCTAAGGTCATACTCCCACGCGACCCAAGTGCTTCATCACTGATTTGGGGTAGTGTAGCGGGAACTGCTTTTTTAACTGTTCTTTTTTGCATCTGGGTGTTGGCTGTCAACGGAGCTATTTCACCGGAGTTGCTAGCTGGACAGTCAGGCACTGCCTTGGAGCCACTAGCGCTTCAAGTCGGTCCCATTGTCTCAGTATTGGGAGCAGTTTTAGTCACACTCCTCTTGGGAATGGCTTGGCTCCGTAGTTCGAGTCTTCTGCTTAACCTAGCTAGGGAGTGGTTACCTATCCGACCTCAACCCGTCTTGATGTTGCCTAGACAACAAGGAACATTGATATTACACCCATGTGGCGATCGCAGTCGTGTTCCCCATATTGGTTTAACCTACCTAGGACTGGAAGAACAAGCGCCAAGGTTTCGCCTAGATGTTCAATCGAGTGGCAAAATCCGTCATACAGAGATAACAGTGACAGAGCGTTGGGAGATTAAAGAGGTACTCGATCAGTTTGCAGACCTCCACAAGTGGGACATTCACCTAACTTTAGAGGTACGTTCGGCAAACCAAGATAGTGTGTGCTTACAAGTCACTTCACCAATGCTCATAGCCTATGAAGGAAGGTTAAAGGCAGATGTCCGCAATACTACTGTTGATAATGTCAATATGCCAACAAGGGCGCAACGATTCTGGACAACCCTGCTCAACCAACGTCGCTTCCTTCTATCCATCAGCCCGTTAGTGCTAGTCTTCCTGCTGACTGAGTGGCTTTTCCTGACTGGTGTACAATCGTTTACTAGTATACTTGCCTTTGCTGGTGTTCTAGGTAACTCCTTGGTTGGTGGTATTTTCCCAGTTTTACTGTTGTTTTCCAGCCGACGCAAGGGCGAGTTGGTGCCGGGAGTTGTCTTGAAAATTCTTAACCATCCGTTTTTCAGCGTTGGTATCTACAGCCTCTTTTTAGCCATTTTGTTCGTCCACGGTTTGTTCATCTGGTCGAATCCTGTGGCACGTATCAGCGCATTGTGCATCGCCTTGCTATCGCTAGGAGCAACCCTTGTCATGAAGCGCTATGGAGCCTTCGCTTCCCGCGTGGTAGTAGAGTTGCGAAAAGAGCAGCACTTAGGAGGACGATCCGTCTTCACTATCACTGCTAGCGGACAACCAAAAATGGCAGAGGTATACCTGGGATATGCTGAGGGTGAACAATACCACCAAGCTGCTAGTGTGGAAATTCCATCCCTAAAGACGTTGCGTTATGCCATCTTCCGCTTAACAACTAAGCGAGAAGAAGAACTGAGAGTATGGGCACACAGTAGCAACTTCAACGGAGACTCAAAGAGTTTACCTGCATTTATAGAAGTCGAGAGTGGAAACAAGAATATACAGTTTGACTTGAAACTATCCACCGGACGAGTTTTGCTACCTCTTTTTAGCGACTCGTGCTGGTTAAAGTTGACATTTCCCAAAGATGGAGAGTTAGTGGTTAGTGGATAGTGGTACTTTTTGACAACTACTCCCTTCCCGCCCAAAGATTACCTATCTAAATGAACCGCAAAGACGCAAAGAGCGCGAAGAAAGAGGAACATACGATCAGTAGTCTTATAGCGGAAAGAGAGTAACACCCAACAACTAACAAATAACTAGAGGTAAAATATGGCACAAATTATAGCTGTTCATTCTTTCCGTGGTGGTACTGGCAAATCAAACTTGATTGCTAACGTTGCTGCTACTATGGTGCGTCAGGGACAACGAGTAGGTATTGTTGATACTGACATTCAGTCACCAGGAGTTCACGTTCTTTTCGGTCTCAACGAGGAAAACATGAACTACTCCCTCAATGACTACCTGTGGGGACGCTGTGATATTAAAGACACTGCTCATGACGTAAGTCATATTCTCATGACACAGGGGGAAATAAGTACGCTAAAAGGTAACCTTTACCTGATTCCCTCTAGTATTAAGGCTAGTGAAATCGCTAGAGTTCTGCGCGAGGGGTATGACGTAGTCCGGCTCAACGATGGTTTTCAAGAACTCATTCGCTGTCTGAACCTAGACTACTTGTTAATTGATACGCACCCCGGTCTTAATGAAGAAACTTTACTTTCCATCGGGATATCTCATGTTCTAATCGTCATTCTACGTCCAGATCACCAAGACTTCCAAGGTACTGCTGTAACAGTGGATGTAGCTCGAAAGCTCAAAGTACCCAAAATGCTGCTAGTGGTTAATAAGGTGTTATCAGCCTTCGATTTTGCCGACTTACGGCAACAAGTTGAGACAACTTATAACGTCCCTGTGGCTGGTATTTTGCCCCTGTCTGAAGAAATGGTACAATTAGCCAGCAAAGGTATCTTCTGCCTAAGTTATTCTGAACATCCCATAAGTCAGACTGTGAAAGGGATTGTTGACGAGATTTGTGGGTTGGTTGTTAGTTGTTAGTTGATAGTTAATAGTTGATAGTTGTTAGTTGTAAAAAAGGACGACTAACCACTAACCACTAACCACTAACCATTTGGTAACGATGTCCTATGCTTGCTCAAGAATCATTCCGCGCTAGTGTCCTTGCCAGTTTCGCAGCCAGCGCAAAAGAGGTAGAGGAACTACTGGCTTACAATCAAAACGTCTTTCATCGCAACACGTTTACCCATCCCGTTAAATTTCCACTTGCACCTGAAGCCCATGTGGCAGCTTGGCAGGAGTATGCTGTTGCAGCAATTGACGGAGCATTTGAAGCACTCAAGCAACGGCTTGTGCAGTTCCGGTTTCCCATACTCGAAGGTATCAGCCAAAGTGAGGCATATCGCGCTGCTACCCGTAAGGGCGTTCCAGTGGATGGCATACCAGAGGCGACTGGTTTAGTCTTGAAACAACCTGAGAAACTCCAGGCGATCGTACATCAAAGCGTAGCAGGAGCCATCCCGGTTTTGGTTGCCCCAAATCGAGAGGACTTTGTTTCTCTGGTACAGGCGCTCACCATGCGGCATGAACCACTACCAGTCCCTGCTTCTATGGGAGCATGCATAGTCGGCGGGTACAACAACTGGGACAGGATTCGCTCCTATCGGCAACAATGGAAAACTCAAAATCCCGGCAATTGCTCCGAAAGTAGTTGGGCAGAAGAGTTTAAACGCTTAATCTCACAAAAGGAGCTTTATCAGGATCGGTTCATTATTTTGAGTGACGGTCCCTATAGCAACGTTTCTGCCAAGGACGTGGGACTAGAAGAACCCGAATGGCAGCGCCTATCCCTAATCCTTCGGCTAGAACATGAATGTACCCACTACTTCACACATCGCTTGTTTAACTCAATGCGAAACAATATGCTCGACGAACTCATTGCCGACTACAGAGGCATTGTCGCCGCTACAGGACACTATCGAGCCGATTGGTTCTTGCGCTTTGTGGGGTTGGAGTCGTTTCCCAATTACCGAAAAGGAGGTAGGCTGGAAAACTACCGGGGTCAGCCCCCACTTTCCGATGGCGCTTTTAAGATTCTACAGACGTTAGTGAAAGCTGCCGCAGAAAATTTAGAGCGCTTTGATGCTGAGTATGCAGACGAGTTAAGAACCGTTAATGGTCAAACCTTTATGTTGATGGCACTGACTCATTTGACATTGGAAGAATTGGCTTCTGTTGAGGCCTCCTCACGTATCCAAAAGACCCTTATTAAGGAGGCGTAGGGTGGGCAATGCTAGCCCTGTCAAGATAACTCATAAAATTTTGATTCAGGCGGCAATTCCTTATCTTCTCTCTCTGTGCTCTCTGCGCCTCTGCGGTTTAAAAGTAATTTATTTAACCGCAGAGACGCAGAGTACGCAGAGGTAAGAGGAGAGATAGTTAGCAATGCCCACCCTACTATCTGTATATAGCCATCAAAAAAGCAACTATTAATATACGCGAATATACTTAGATAACACCGAAAATTATCCGCGTCCATCAGCGTCCATCTGCGGTTCAAAATCCACCCATCCTATAAGAGGTATGAGTTATGACAGAAGTTCTCCTACAAGAATTGAGTAATAGCGACATCGATTGGATGATTGCTACAGGGCGTCAGCGAGAAATACCTGCCAACACTGTACTCCTTCACCCAGGAAAAGCTGCCGATAGTCTGCATATCCTACTAGATGGAAATTTAACAGTTAGCGTCTCAAGTACTGACAACAATCCTCTGGCTCGTGCTTTTGCAGCCATAGAGGGTAGTGAAACTTCAGGACGGGAGATTGCTAGGTTATCCAGTGGTGAGGTCGTGGGAGAAATCCCTTTTGTAGGTGTCCGTCCGTCCGCCACTACGGTTAAGGCTACTGAAAAGTCCCTGGTGATGTCAATTCCCCAACAGCATTTGGCAGCAAAATTACAACAAGATGTAGGTTTTGCTTCACGCTTTTATCGGGCGATCGCTATTTTATTCTCAGACAGACTGCAAAGCATTATCAATCGGTTTGGTCGTAGCAACTTTGCTCAAAGTCAACCCCTAAGGGACGTGCTGTTTATTTTGAGCGAATTGCATGACAGTGACATTGACTGGATCGTGGGTTGTGGAACTCAGCAAAGAATTCCTGCTCACACCGTACTCATCAATGAAAGAGGAGTTGTGGATGCGCTGTATATTCTACTTGGTGGAACAATGTCTCTGTCTGTTTCTGGTGACTCGCGCAATCCCTTGGCTCGTGCTTTTGCAGCTATAGAGGGTGATGATTTTTCTGGTTTCGAGATAGCGAGATTATCGAAAGGCGAAATCGTGGGAGAAACACCCTTTATCGATGGTCGTTTACCCTCTGCAACGGTCAAAACTCTTGAAGACTCATTTGTGTTGTCGATTTCGCGCCAGCAATTAGCAGCAAAATTACTGCAAGATATCGGTTTTGCATCCCGCTTTTATCGAGTGATTGCAACTTTGCTTTCACATAGATTGCAAGGAATGCTTAGCAGCCTTGGTTATGGTAGGCGGGTTTATAGCAAAGGTCAGCCATTAGATGAAAATGTTGAATATGAGGATGAACTGGATGTCAGTGTTTTAGATCGTATGGCGCTGGCTGGAAAAAGATTTGATTGGATGCAGGGACGCCTAAAAGTAAGTTGAATTTCTTGTCAAGCACCAAATGTGCTGTTATTCATTCCTGACACTTAAAACCTAAAATCCCATATTTATGATACAAACGTGAGTGTAAATGTTAGACCAAAAGCGCAGTTTATTTAGAAAAGAATCAATTGAACGTTTATCTTCCCCTGAAAGACTAGACCAACTCATGCAGGTGGTTAGTCCTAAAAGCTGGCTACCTCTAACCGCCTTAGGTTCTCTGGTAGCAGTTGCTATCGTTTGGAGTATTTACGGACGCATCCCCATCACTGTCGAGGGTCGAGGGGTAGTCATTTACCCCCGCAAAGTTGTGCCACTGCAATCGAAAAGCGCAGGGCAATTACTTGCTCTTGATGTCAAAGTTGGGGATGTTGTTAAAAAGGGGCAGGTGCTAGCGACAATTGACCAAGTTGATTTACGCAAGCAGCTACAATTAGTACGCGCCAAACTAGTCCAACTAGAAGAGCAAGATCGTAACGCTAGCTCGCTCCAAGTGCAACGTCAACAACTTGACAGAAAAGCAATCCAAGAACAACGCCTGTCTCTTAAGCAAAAACTAAAGATCGTGCAGGATTTGACACCTATTTTGAGGGAGAAAGGGCTGATGTCAATCCAGCGCGAGCGTCAGAACTTACAACAACGCTTGCAAATACTCCGGGGGCTGCTTCCTACTTACAAGAAGAGATTGGACAATCGCCAGATGCTATTTAAACAGGGAGCGGTTGCCGATGATACGGTGCTACAAGCGCGGCAGCAATATGACGATGCCCGCGTAAACATTGATGAAGCTGAAGCTCAGTTGAAGCAACTTGATGTTAAAGAAGCAGATGCACAACAGCAATACCTCTCGAACCTGAACGAAATCAAAAATATCCAAGCCCAGTTGCAAGAACAGGAAAGTAAAGAAGCCAATCTAGCTCAACAAGACCTACAAACTTTAACAGTCCGGAAAAACGAAATTCAAGAAGTTACGCGCGAGATTGCCAAACTCGAACAACAACTCAGCAATAACAGCCAGATTATCAGCCAACATAACGGACGCATTCTCGAACTCACTGTTACGCCTGGGCAAGTCGTCAATGCGGGAACCCGCTTGGCAACCGTGGAGGCGGAGAATCCATCCAACAAGCTGGTTGGCGTCACCTATTTTCCGGTTGCGGAAGGCAAGAAAATTCAGTCGGGTATGGCAATCCAAATTACCCCCCAAACTGTCAAACGAGAACGCTTTGGCGGCATTGTGGGTACTGTAACCAGTATCTCACGGTTTCCTATTACAAAAGAGGCAGCCGCTAATGAGGTGGGCAATCCAGAAGTGGTAGAAGGTCTGATATCTCAAAAACAGGAAGGTCTAATGCAAGTCTTCGCTGAGCTACAGACGGATTCCACCTTCAGTGGCTACAAGTGGTCTTCTTCCACTGGACCGCACTTAAAAATCTCTCCTGGAACTACCACTGTTGTTCGAGTTCAGGTGGATGAACGCGCTCCTATCACCTTCGTTTTACCTATTTTGAGGTCTTTCAGTGGTATCTACTAATCCAACTTTAGAAACACCGATTCATCTTTTGCGGCACCTGCAAACATTGATTAATAATAGAGGCAGGCGACGCGTAAAGACTCCCACTCTCTTACAAATGGAGGCTGTGGAATGTGGTGCTGCTGCGTTAGGAATTATTTTAGGTTACTACCGTCGGATTGTACCACTGCCAGAACTGCGTCGAGAGTGTGGAGTTTCCCGCGATGGCAGCAAGGCGTCTAATGTGCTCAAAGCTGCCAGAAGCTACGGACTCCAAGCGAAAGGTTTTAAAAAAGAACTACAGCAACTGCAAGACCTGCGTCCTCCTTATATTGTGTTCTGGAACTTCAACCACTTCCTGGTAGTGGAGGGATTTAGCAAAGAACGCGTTTATCTCAATGACCCCGCCACTGGACCGCGTACTATATCCCAACAGGAATTTGACGAGGGGTATACTGGAGTGGTGCTGGTCATGGAACCAGGTACTGAGTTCACCAAAGGTGGTCGCAAACCCAGTATGTTAACAGCGCTGTGGGAACGGCTACACGGTGCTGCTGGTGCTTTAGTTTACTGCCTAATTGCGGGTTTTTTATTAACTCTTGTCGGGCTGGCGGTACCCATATTTAGCCAAGTGTTTGTAGACGACATTTTGGTGCAGCAACGACAGCACTGGCTGCGTCCACTGCTTTTGGGAATGGCGATCGCAGCCGTACTCCAGGGGTCGCTAACATTACTGCGGTTACGGTACCTGCGTCGCTTGAAAATCAAGTTGTCTGTCGGAATGTCCAGTCGCTTTCTCTGGCACATCCTGCGTTTACCTGTTGGTTTTTACGCGCAACGCTTTGCCGGAGAAATTAGCAATCGCACCACTCTTAACGACGAAGTTGCTGATGTCCTTTCCGGAAAGTTGGCAACTACAGGCATCGACACGGTAATGGTAATTTTTTACGCCCTAGTCATGCTTCAGTATGACTGGGTACTGAGCTTAATTGTAGTTAGTTTTGCTGCCATAAATGTGTTAACATTACAGTGGATTTCCCGACAACGGGTAGACGCCAATCAGCGACTGATACAAGAGTATGGCAAAGCTGCTGGTGCTTCCATTGCCGCTCTTCAAAGTATAGAAACACTCAAGGCATCTGGGTTAGAGTCAGATTTCTTTTCCCGATGGTCAGGTTACTACACCAAAGCTATCAATTCCCAGCAAGAGCTTGGTGTCACAAACCAGATTTTCTCAGTATTACCCATGCTCTTATCAGCCCTCTCGTCCATGCTCTTGTTGATTGTAGGCGGTTTGCGGGTGATGGATGGACACCTTAGTATTGGGATGCTTATAGCCTTTCAAGGTTTAATGCACAGTTTTCAGCAACCTGTGAACAATCTCGTCAACTTCGGTAGTACTCTTCAAGAACTGGAGGGCAATTTAATTCGCCTAGATGATGTGCTGGACAACCCTATCGATCCGATAATAGAGCACAGGAGAGGGGGAGAAGGGGGAGATAAAGGAACAAATTCTTCCTTGTCTCCTCGTCTACAGGGGTATGTCGAGTTGCACAACATCACATTTGGCTATAGCCGCCTAGAACCCCCCTTGATTGAAAACTTAAACCTCTCCGTTCAACCCGGACAGCGAGTCGCGTTGGTAGGTGGGAGCGGTTCTGGCAAATCTACTGTTGCCAAAGTGATAAGCGGGCTTTATCAACCTTGGGCGGGAGAAATTTTGTTTGATGGTAAATCCAGAGAGCAGATTCCGCATCAAGTACTGACTAACTCTGTTGCAATGGTAGAACAGGATATCCTGCTATTTGGCGGAACCGTCAGGGATAATTTAACCTTATGGGATACTACGGTACCAGACAAAAGCTTGATTCGAGCTTGTCAGGATGCAGCGATCGCCGATGTGGTTCTTTCTATGTCTGGTGGGTTCGATGGAGAACTGATAGAAGGTGCTGCTAATTTAAGTGGAGGTCAGCGACAGCGGCTGGAAATAGCACGCGCTTTGGTGAACAACCCCTCCATACTCGTCATGGATGAAGCTACTAGCGCCTTGGATGCGGAAACCGAAAAAATCATTGACGAGAATCTGCGGCAGCGGGGATGCACTTGCATTATCGTGGCACACCGCTTAAGCACCATCCGGGATTGTGATGAAATCATTGTCCTAGAACGAGGAAAGGTGGTACAACGAGGCACTCACCAACAATTGTGGCACGTAGAGGGAGTTTACTCGCGGTTAATTCGCACCGAAGGTGAAGCGCTACAGGCGGAGTGATGGCGAGCAGGGGGAGTTATCTCTAGCAGTAATAAGCGCGAATTCATATAAAAACAATTGACTATTGATTATGGTAATACAAGGGCAACTTTATATAGTTAAGGGCAATGAGCCGATACTGCTGGATGACCTAGATAAGGTTTGGGTAATCCAGTGTGGGTCTATGGCGTTGTTTGCCGTTACAGTTAAAGATGGTGTTATAGAAGGCACTCGCCGTTATCTATGCACGATGAAACAGGGTGAAGCACTTTTTGGAACATCTGTCAATTCTTCTGATCCACAACGCCAGATTTTGGCAGTACCGATTGGGGAAACGCAACTGCTACAAGTGCATCAGGAATGTTTCTCGCAGCTGTTAAGTAATGCAGATGCAACGGCGATTGCCTTCGGCAGAGCTTCGCTTAACGCTTGGGTAGAAAGTTGGCTGTTGCAACTTGGCAGTACACTCTCCCATGTTGCGACGCCAGCAATTGCAGTGAGGGCTTCTGCACCAGCACGATTTTCTTTGAACAATGGTCAGACTTTCCAACCTGAATCAGATGTCGTTTGTTGGGTACAGCTGACTCAAGGACTTGTCCGTTTTTTGGGGTTTGAAGAACTGATTTTGACAAGTGCGGCACAAACTTTTCCCCTCAATGACAAAATGTGGTTAGAAGCTGTAGAGGGGGTTCAGCTTGCTACTGTGACCACTTCAGAAATTCGAGACCCAGATATTATCAAAGCAGGGCTATCCCAGTTTCATACTCAACTCCTACACTGCATTTACCTGCTGGATGAACGGGAAGCCCAAGAAGAACTACAGCGTCTGCGCGATCGCCAACGTCTTAATCGTCAAGTCACAGCGGAAGCTCTAGGGGAACTAGCATCCACCCTGAATTATCAAGATGGGAACTTTTTCCTAGAAGGTACACCTTTGTTAGTTGCTGCTGGTGCAGTGGGAAGAGCTATGGGGGTAAAAATCCGCCCTCCCGCTCGTTCAGAAAACCTCAAGCGGGTCAAAGAACCACTCGAAGCAATTGTCCGGGCTTCGCGCATCCGGATGCGGCGAGTTTTGTTGCGGGACAACTGGTGGGAGAAAGATTGCGGTCCAATGGTTGCTTATACGCAGGAAGAAAACCGACCAGTGGCGCTGCTGAGCGTTTCTGCAACTTCCTATGAAATCTTTGACCCCATTGAGCAAACCCGCGTGAGGGTGGATGAACGCATAGCCGCAACGTTGGCTCCAATCGCTTATATGTTTTATCGGTCTTTGCCCGATAAAGCTCTCAAAGCTTTGGAGCTACTCCAGTTTGCACTGAAAGGACGTGGCAAGGAACTGCTTGTCATTTTAGTTACAGGCATTGCCGTCACGCTTTTGGGGATGCTCACACCTCAAGCGACTGCAATTCTTATGGACAATGCGATTCCAGATAGTGACAGAGGATTATTGCTACAGGTAGGATTAGGGCTGCTGGCTGCTGCTTTAGGCACAGCTGTATTTCAGCTAGCTCAAGGCTTTGCTATCTTGCGTTTGGAATCAACTTCTGACGCTTCCACTCAAGCGGCTGTCTGGGATCGACTGCTGAACCTACCAGTATCTTTTTTCCGCCAGTACACAACAGGTGACCTTCAGTCTCGCGTATCTTCAATTAGTACGATCCGTCGCCAACTCAGTGGTAGGACTCTCATAAATCTGATTACTAGCCTCTTTGCATTATTTTACTTGGGGCAGTTGTTTTACTACAATTTCAAATTAGCCCTAGTTGCTGTTGCTGTAGCAATAGTCGCGATCGCTGTTACGACAATCTCTGGTATGCTCCTCCTGCGTAAAGTACGTCCACTGCTGGAATTACAGGGAAATATTTTTGGACAAACGGTGCAATTAATTAATGGCATTTCTAAATTGCATATTGCTGGGGCTGAGGAACGCGCCTTTGCCTGTTGGAGTAAAAACTACAGTCGGCAAGTTAAACTTGAATTGAGCACACAGCAAGTTGAAGATATTGTTGCACTTTTCAATACTGTAATGCCGACACTGACTTCTGGAGTACTTTTTTGGTTTACCATCAGCTTGCTTGAGGAGGCTCAGACTTCAGGAGGTATCGGACTATCCCTTGGCACCTTCCTCGCTTTCAATACAGCCTTTGGCAATTTTATTCAGGGAGCCACAAACCTGAGCAATACAGTTACTGAGGTTTTGCAAGTCATTCCTCAGTGGAAACGCTCCCAGCCAATTCTAGGAAGCATACCGGAAGTGGATCTGAGCAAAGCCGATCCTGGTAAGCTCATCGGTAGAATTGTTGTGGATCGTGTTACTTTCCGCTACCGGAGTGATGGACCGCAGACGCTGGATGATGTAAGTATTTATGCAGAACCTGGAGAGTTTATTGCGTTGGTAGGAGGCTCTGGCAGTGGGAAATCAACCATATTCCGATTATTGCTGGGATTTGAAACTCCAGAAGCTGGTAGCATTTACTACGACGGTCAAGACCTGTCTGGGTTAGATGTTGACGCAGTGCGCCGTCAATTGGGTGTTGTTTTGCAAGGTGGTCAGTTAACATCAGCTTCCATTTTTGATAATATCGCTGGTGGTGCTCAAATTACTTTGGATGAAGCCTGGGAAGCAGCCCGGATGTCTGGGTTTGCTGATGATGTTGCAGCCATGCCAATGGAAATGCATACAGTAATTAGTGAAGGTGGTGGCAATCTTTCTGGAGGACAACGGCAGAGGTTACTCATTGCTCGCGCTTTGGCATTGAAACCCCGAATTTTGCTATTCGATGAGGCTACTAGTGCTTTAGATAACAAAACCCAAGCAATTGTCAGTGAAAGTTTAGAAAAGCTACAAGTAACCCGGATAGCGATCGCCCATCGACTTAGCACTATTCGCAATGCCCATCGCATTTATGTACTCCAAGGTGGTCGAGTTGTACAACAAGGCAATTTTGAGGAATTAACTTCTCAGGAAGGATTGTTTGCCCAGTTGATGGCTCGACAAATGGCTTAATTGACACAGCCTGAATGACAAAGTAGCGCAGGTGTTATCTAGTTCAGAAGTCTGCTTACGAAACAATAACCTTTTTAAGGTAAGGTGGGCAGTGCCTATCTAGCCCTGTCAAGGTGGCTCATAAAATTTTGATTCAGGCAGGAATTCCTCATCTTTACTCTCTGCGCCCTCTGCGTACTCTGCGGTTCCAAAGTCATTTATTTAACCGCTGAGGCGCAGAGAACGCAGAGGGAAGAGGTGAGAGGGCTATTGATTGCCTGAAGTTTTTATCCACCTTGACAGGGCTAGCAGTGCCTATCCTAAAGAAATAACAAGCTTTTTAGGCTATGATTTTCTCGGCGGAGATGCTGGTGCAAGATATAGGAAACATAAGTGACTGAATCTAGTAGCAATGTAATTAACCGAGTCATGGAGGCGATCTCAGCCAGCCGTGAGGTGACAGATCGTCAACTTAGTGCTTTGGCTGCGACAGTAGAGCGAACTAGTCAGAATATTGACCGCATAGGTCAGAATGTTGACCGCACTCTAGAAGGGATGCAGCAGACTACTGACCGAATTGAACGTCACGTCAACGATGCCGTGTCAGGGATGCGGCAGTCTGCTGACCGGATTGAAATCCAGGTCGGATTGATGTCCGAGCATCTCACCGCAATCGATATCAAAATCGAGCGGTTGGGTGACAAAATTGATGGACTAGCTGACCGCATTAGTGAACTCACCAGCGCCGTGAATGGTCATTTAGAAGTAGCTAAGCAGCAAGCACTTAACATTGGTGAACTTACCAAACTCGTTGTGGCTCAAACCAACACGGTTGCCATGTTTATTAGTAGAACTAGTTGAGAGTGCAGCAACTTTTGAAATCTTTCTTCTGCTTGTGGAGGGCAAACGCATTAAAATTTGTCAAAAATGAACTTGACAAAAATACGTAGACATGGATGAGATGCAGACCTGAAAACCGTGTATCTTCTAGATTTCCCAAAAAATCGCTTCCTCTAGAAACCAACAGCTTGGTCGAAACGCAACATTTCCAAACTGCGATCGCCATAAACTCCCTCTATTTGCTGGTGACAGCAGTCTATGGCAAAATCGTTTAATTCTTCTGGTTCTATACCGTACATATCCTGAAACACTTCTGTTTCCACCCGACAGAAGCGCGGGCGATTTGGGTAGATACGGCACTCCCGATTCTCCTTGTCGTAATTCACACACCACCCGTCGTCACCTACCATACTCAGGTAAAGTTCCAATTCTTTAGGTGATAGATACTCATCCAGGTCTGGGCGCTCTGCTGGGTCGAGATAACAGCACGCTCCACATTGCTTCACACATTGCCAAGTTGCCACTATTAAAACCTTTATTTTTTATTTCTTATACTTTTATTAAGTTACTTAAAGTCTACCGCCAAATGCCAGATATGATTATTTCCAAGTATTACACCTGTATTTAATCTCTTAGGTCAATTGGGAGGAAAAATGGAAGCTTTAGCCAATATTAACTGGGAAGTGATTTTCCAGCTGACATCTGTTGCACTCATTATGTTAGCCGGTCCTGCGGTAATTTTTGTTCTAGCATTTCGCAACGGTAACCTTTAATAGTAAGATAACCCCCGGCTGTAGCAGAATGGCACGAAAAAAAGGCAGAGAGCAGGGGGCAGCTATGCTGAAGGATGTAGAGGAATATGGTTTTAAGTTTTAAGTTTATTAATACTTGCCACCATAATCTTCTGCATTTCTTCAACTTCATTGCTGACAGGAGCGAATAGGTGATCGGTACTCACGGCGGGGCAACAACGTATTCAAAATCTCTACAGTTAACCAATCGAAAAAAGGGGTAATTCTTCTTGTTGTAAGCGTTGAAACGCGCGGAATAGCACGACGGATGACTCGTAATGTCCCTGTAAAACTTAGACGTAATGGTGGAACATCAGCAGCGATCGCAGCCTTGTTGCATTAACACTCTTACTCACCAATGCCCCAACAACCAACCATACACCTCTTGCACAACCTCCCGTGGCTTTTGGGCACGGACATGAGTTTTTCGCCCCAAAAGGTGCGGAATTGAGTTAGCAAGAATTATACCGTGCGCGAGTCATTGCATAAAATAGGGGACATTATCGCAAAGCCTCATTTTTTTCTCCTTTCCAGGTAAGCCAAACCTTGCCCATCCAAGCGTACATAGCGATCGCTATCGACGTGCTGATAAGATTGAATAGTTAAGCATAAAGTCTGAATTCTTGGAAAATATAATAACATGACTGAGACTGCGGAAAAACTTAAGCTTGAACTTTCTCAACTCTCTCTACAAGAACGTGCTGAACTTGCACACTTTTTGATTCATTCTTTAGATGAAGGTGTAAATGATGATGTAGAGGCTGCTTGGGATACAGAATTAACCAAACGGTTGGAAGATATTCATCGCGGAACGGCGATTGGCGAACCCTCAGTTCAAGTGTTTTCCCAGTTACGCGAGAAGTATTCATGAAATTTATCGTTATCCATACTGAAGCTCGAAAGGAGTTCGACGTGTGCGATTGCTTACTATGAAGAGCAAAAAGTAGGCTTGGGACTTGATTTATTATCTGAAGTAGAGAAAGTTATTGGGAAAATTCAACAAAATCCCAATGTAGGAACGCCATCCAAAATCACAGGGGTACGCCGTTACACTATTCAACATTTTCCCTATCTCATTTTTTATACAGAACTTGAAGAAGTGATTTGAGCGATCGCGATTGCACACGGAAAGCGCAAACCGGATTACTGGAAAAAGCGGAAAATGGAGATGTAATACCATTTTACCAAATGATAGCGATCGCGAATGCTAACGCGCCCCTCACCCCTATCCTCGATATGTAATTATTTGGGCATCGCAACGCCCAGAGCACGCAACCCAAAACCCGTATCAAAGGGTTAAGCTAAAGCCTAGTCAAGGAATTCGATATCATTGTGGGATGAAATCCGCTTTGTGAGTAGATTGTGGGGAGATGTCGTTTAAGGCATATTTGTCACTCTTTCCTACAGCAGTTAAACTACCCTACTGTATGCGCTTGCGTAACAACAGTATTCTTACATAAGATAAGTTAAGATCTATTTTTATTTTACAGAAAATTTCTAGTGGTTAACAAAGGTCGTAAATTCAGAGCCGTTATACTTACAGTTCTAAGTATGCTGGGGACTGTCAACTTATCTTTGTTAACAAATACAAAAATGCTAGCTCAGGCTCAGTCTTACTCAACAACAATTTCTCCGTGTGTAGAAATAAAGATTGAACTGTATATTAGACAAACAAGGAATGGTTCACTTTCTGCTTTCAAAAAGCTAGTAGAATGTAACTCCAAAGCAGTACCCTACCTCATCAAAGACCTCAACAATCCGGATGGAACTGTTCGCTTTATTACAATTTCTGTACTTGGTGAAATTGGTGTAAATGCAGCACCAGCATCACGTTACTTAAGCGCATCACTCAACAATCCTAGTAAGGATCTTCGATTTCTGACTGTCCATACATTAGGAAAAATTGGTATCGGAGCAAAAGAAGCTGTTCCAGCATTAATTGCTGCCCTCAAAGATCGAGATAGTGAGGTCAGATCCGGCGCTGCTGAAGCTTTGGTAAATATTGGCACAGGGTCAAAAGAAGTGGTTCCGGCATTAATGACTGCCCTCAAAGATAAAGATAGTTCTGTCCGCTTTGGAGTTGCTGAAGTGTTGGGAAAAATTGGCACGGGGTCAAAAGAAGTTGTTCCGGCATTAATTAATGCCCTCAAAGATAAAGATAGTTCTGTCCGCTCTGGAGTTGCTGAAGTGTTGGGAAAAATTGGCACGGGGTCAAAAGAAGTGGTTCCGGCATTAATGACTGCCCTCAAAGATGAAGATAGCTCTGTCCGTGATAGCGCTGCTGATGCGTTGGGAGAAATTGGCATAGGGGCAAAAGAAGCTGTTCCGGCATTAATGACTGCCCTCAAAGATGAAGATAGTTCTGTCCGCTCTGGAGTTGCTGATGCGTTGGGAGAAATTGGCATAGGGGCAAAAGAAGCTGTTCCGGCATTAATGACTGCCCTCAAAGATGAAAATAGCTCTGTCCGTAATAGCGCTGCTGAGGCGTTGGGAAAAATTGGCACAGGGGCAAAAGAAGTTGTTCCGGCATTAATTGCTGCTCTTAAAGATGAAGATAGTTCTGTCCGTGATGGCGCTGCTGAGGCGTTGGGAGAAATTGGCATAGGGGCAAAAGAAGTGGTTCCGGCATTAATGACTGCCCTCAAAGATGAAGATAGCTCTGTTCGTGATAGCGCTGCTGATGCTTTGGGAAAAATTAGCTTTGGGGAACAAGATGCATTTCTGATTACTGTTATTCAAGATAGTTCTATCCGCGATAGGGATGCTGAAGCCTTGAGAACAATTGGCACAGGAATAAAAGAAGCTGTTTCGGCATTAATTATTGCCCTCAAAGATGAAGATAGTTCTGTCCGCTCTGGAGTTGCTGATGCGTTGGGAGAAATTGGCATAGGGGCAAAAGAAGCTGTTCCAGTATTAATGACTGCCCTCAAAGATGAAGATAGTTCTGTCCGTAATAGCGCTGCTGAGGCGTTGGGAAAAATTGGCACAGGGGCAAAAGAAGTTGTTCCGGCATTAATTGCTGCTCTTAAAGATGAAGATAGTTCTGTCCGTGATGGCGCTGCTGAGGCGTTGGGAGAAATTGGCACAGGGGCAAAAGAAGCTGTTCCGGCATTAATTGCTGCTCTCAAAGATGAAGATAGTGATGTTCGCTCTAGCGCTGCTTATACGTTGGTAAAAATTGGCACAGAGGCAAAAGAAGTTGTTCCGGTATTAATTGCTGCTCTTAAAGATAGCAATCGTCATATTCGCCATAAGGCTACTAAAGCGTTAGGAAAAATTGGCACAGAGGTAAAAGAAGTTGTTCCGGTATTAATTACTGCTCTCAAAGATGGAGATAGTGATGTTCGCTCTGGAGCTGCTTATGCTTTGGGAAAAATTGGTATCAGGGCAAAAGAAGTTGTTCCGGCATTAATTACTGCCCTCAAAGATGGAGATAGTGATGTTCGTTTTATGGCTGCTGGTGCGTTGGGAAAAATTGGTATCAGGGCAAAAGAAGTTGTTCCGGCATTAATTACTGCTCTTGAAGATGATAATTATGATGATTATAGGATATTCGGCTATATGGCTATAAGTGCTATTGCTAGAATTAGGGGAAACTTAAAATATGCATCTACTAATTTGATTGAAGCTCTAAAACTAAGTAAATATGATAGTGTCTTTTCTGATAGTTTGATTGTTTCTTCTCTAGTTCAAATTGGTAAAGACGCTGTTCCAGTTGTCATTACAGCTCTTCAAGATAAAGATGATATTGTCCGTTATGAGGCTGCTGGAGTATTAGGACAAATTGGTACAGCAGCAAAAGAGGCACTGCCTGAACTTACTAACGTTTTCTTAAATAGAAAGAATGTAAATTATGTTCGTTATCAAGCTTTACGGGCTATAAACACGATTGCCCCTGATAAGAAGATTCTCTCCGTTGTAAACATATATGGGGATAATTTTATGCTCTCGCCTTATTATGGAACTGGAAGTAGAGCGAGTAAGGTAAGGAAAGTAACAAGAAATTACTTAGCTGCCCAACCACTTGTAGTATGTAAAGTTTCAATAATACGAACTTTACTTCCTTGGAAATGTCCAGACGAGAAGCTGACTGAAAATATAGAAACACAGGTTGATAAAAAAACAGATAATCCTCAGCCACAAAAAAGATTATAACAGATGAATAAAAATCACAAGCCTTTGTAAAAATAATTTTAATTTTACTAATGGAAATTGATGAAATATCAACCTCATCCCACTAATTTAAAAAGCAAAAACTTCAAGGAAAAAGATTTTACAGGAGCAGACTTTAGCCATGTCGATATTCGGGGTGCAGATTTTAGTAACGCTGTTTTGATTAGTGCAAATTTCTGCAATTCTAAAGCAGGCTTACCAAATTTCTGGGTTATTAGCCTGACAGGATTGTCAATTATTATGGCATTATTGGCTGGATTAGTTTCAGGGTATGCTGCTGCACTCATAGGGGATTTGTTGAGTAACAATAGTTATGGATTCTACTTTTTCGGGTTATTCTCTTTAATCACTTTAGCAATTTTTTTAACTATTATTTTCTGGCGTGGGCTAGGAGTAATGCTGGCAACACTAGCTGAGGTATTAGCTTCTTGTTTAATTGCAGCAGTTGCGTTTTTCCCAAACAAAGAACCTGAAATATTTCTTACCATCAATGCACAATTTACAGCGATCGCTTTAGCTGGTGCAATGGCTAGTGTTATTAATATGGCTGTAGCTGTGGCTTTAGCAAAAGTCATAGCTATGCCTCTGGCTACAACTTCCACTGGATTGATAGGTTTTGTCGGTATTATGCTCGGTGTTTCACTGGGAGTTAGGTCAAATGAATTAATTTACATTCAAGCAGGCTTAATTGCTTTATTATCAATTACAATCGGTAGTTCTGTTGGCAAGGAAGCTATAAATGGAAATACAAAATATCAACTTATTCGTTCGCTAACAGTTGGTATTGTTGCTTATGGGGGAACAAGTTTTCGTGGTGCCAACTTAACAGATGCAGACTTTACCCAAGCCACTCTCACAAGTGTAGATTTCAGAGAAGCTAATCTCATCCGTACCTGTTGGTTTCAAGCTAAAAATTTAGAACAAGCTCGCGTAGAAGGCACATATTTAGAACAACCAAATGTACAACATTTAGCAATCACCAAAGACGGCAGAGGAGAAGAGTTTAATAATCTAAATTTGAGGTATCTTAACCTTAAAGATGCCAATTTACAAGATGCCAGCTTTATCAGCACAGATTTAAGTGAAGCTAATTTGCAAAATGCTAATTTATTTGGTGTCAAACTGGCTCAGACTCAGCTATATCAAGCCAACCTTACAGGTGCTTGCTTAACTGGAGCATATATTGAAAATTGGGGTATTTCCACTGATACTCAACTTGACGGGATTCAGTGCGATTATGTATATATGCGACTACCAACACCGGATGATCCCGACCCTTGGCGTAAACCTGATAATCGACAAGAGACCTTCAAATCAGGAGACTTTGCTGATTTTATTGCTCCCATTATTCAAACCCTTGATTTGTACAAAAGTCAAAATGTAGATCCGCGTGAAGTTGGGAAAAAGTTTAAAACTCTTGACCTATTTCACTATGAAGGTATCGATCCAACTGCTGCTGCCATTGCCATCACTCAGTTAGCAGAAAGTCATCCAACAGCAGATTTGGAACTGGTAGCACTAGAGGGAAGAGGACAAGAAAAAATTCGATTGCAAGCAATAGTTTCAAATAACGCTAATTCCTCTGAACTCAATCAAGAATATTTTCAAAAGTACACAAAAATTCAATCTTTATCTTATACTGATTTACAAGCAATGCTGGCAGGAGTAGCAGAAAAAGATGAAAGGATTCGTAGTTTAGAAAAATTGCTGTCAGATGCCATGCAACAGCCCAAGTTTTTCGCACAAACTTATCAATCTCATGGAGAATTTATTATGTCTAAACGTGAAGAAAATATTAGTAAAGGAAATTTAAATATAAGTGGCACTCAAGGAAATATTAGCGGTGTTGTCGCAACAGGTGAAGATTCATCTATGACTGGAGTTGCAATGGGTACGATTAGTGGTGATGTTACCAATACCATTAATCAATTACCTGACTCTGATGAACCGGACAAACCTGGAATTAAAGAAATTCTAACCGACCTGCAAGCCTCTATTGAAGCTGATACTAGTCTGAGTGAAGAGGACAAAGCCGAAGCTTTAGAACAGGTTAAAAAAATTGCAGAAGCAGGTCAAAAGCCAGAAGAGGGGGCTATGCAGAAAATAGCTAAAAATGCGTTGACATTCTTGAAAGGATTAATTGTAGATCTACCTTCTACAGCAGAACTCGTTAAAACCTGTGGTAATCTCATACCTGTTATTAAACAGTTTTTCGGCTTGCCATAATGTAACTTTTTAAGCTATCCATTACCTGCATCTTTCTTAACAATCACAAAACTCTTATAAGAAGGGGTTTTATCAGAAAAATGGGCTATAGGGGTTGACAAAAATAGAATGTGTGGGAAGCGGAAAGTGTTGATTGGGAAAAAGAAAGCGATCGCTATGTTACTAATAAGCATAGTGTCTGGAGAGGAAAGCAAACGCAAACAAGCGGAATACTTTAACCTAGGTTACAGCCTTATCCTTCCTTAGCATCTTCTTTATTCTCATCAACCAATCCCTTTAGCTACACTTCGTCTTCTATCTACGGATATTGTCCTTGATTCATCAAAACTTGCCGTTGAAGTATGCGATTAGGAACATTAAACTGAAGCAACCTTACAGTCCCTTGACCAATCTGAGTTCTCCCTTCTATTCTCCCATCTTCAAGATAGAAATGTTCATCCCAAACCTGACGACGAGGATTAAACAATGGGACAATTTCTTTAGTAACTTGGTCTATGGTGGCGAAATCCGAACCTTTATGACGGTTGCACGATAAACATGAAAGTGCTAGATTGTCGGCGGTCGTTTCACCTCCATGCTTTACGGCAATAATATGGTCTACTTCATGGGTATAAATTGAAAAATCTTAATGAATTAAGCAATATTCACAGCATCCAGATGCTCTTGATATAACTAGCTTACGTAGTTCGGCAGGAATTGAATTAGAAGTCATTTGTTAAATTCTAGTGGAGGCTCGTGCTTTTAGTAAAATCATCATATGTTCTAATTGCTCGTAAACATCTAATTCTACTAATTCCATTGGACTGAGTATTGCAGAGCGATTTTTTTCTAATAATGCTTGCAGGCGTGTTTGAGCTTGTAATGAAACTTTAAAAGTCATAATTTCTTCTGGTGTTGGACGCTTAATTAAAAAGTCCAGAACTTCTTGATAAGCGGCGGGAATGTCTGTAGTCTCAGCTAGAACTGGTGACTGATAATTAGTTGGTAAATTAGATACGTCTAACAATCGCCAAAGCAATTCGGGTAAGCGATTTTGCAAAGGTTTTAAACGTTGAGCCAGTTCATCAGGAATTTGAATTGTTAATTCTGCCATTGCGATCGTGCTATCCGGCTTGTCTCGTATCCAAATTATAGCTCAATACTATATAGTACGTTCAACTGATAACGCGTGAAAAGCTGCTTGAATAAGACAAGCATATTGAGGCTGAGAAATATCAACTTCTCTAGCCTCTTGACGACTTGTTCCCAATAAGCCAGTAGATTGTCCCAACGGAACAGCTAAGATAACCTTTTCAGGGTACATAATTCTTAATTCAGGTAGAGCAGAGTTTTCATAAATACCGCAGTCATAATAACGCTCGTTAAACTCAAAAGAAGTTCTTGCTGGAGTGGCTTGAGTGACCGAATATTGGTTTTGACTTGGGAGTCTTACACCCAGTAGCTCCAACTCAATGTTTATCTGACCGTTAAACTCATTTTCTCTCAGTTTATAAGCAATATCGACTTGTGACGGTAGGGGAAAATAGTCGCGCCATCGCCAAGCGATCGCTTTGATTCTGTACTGTTGATTGTTAATTGTTTGACTTACTGTTAGTTTAACGTGACTTTTGCCCACAATTTCCTGCTCAACAACGCGGACATTCGGCGTCCAAAGTATGGGGTCTGGGTTGTCAATACCGCAGGGTTCCAAAACATTCATCTGTTGGTAGAAATGGCGATCGATTTGATTTAAATTGACTTGAGTATCAATTTTGACTAAAGGTTTAAGGTGCTGTTGTTCGAGGCACTGATTTGCAAACTCGCTGAGACGCGATCGCAGAGCCACCAAATTTTCCGTTAGCAGAGAGAAACCTCCCGCCGCCTTGTGTCCGCCAAATTTACCGAGCAAGTCACGACAAGAATCTAACGCTTCAAATACGTGAAATTCCGGTATTCCTCGTGCCGAACCGCGAATATGCTCTTCCCCTTCATAAGTGCCGATAAAGACTGGAGCACCATAGCGTTCCACCAAGCGAGAAGCAACGATACCAATCACCCCATGATGCCATTCAGGTTGTACGATCGCCAACACGCGCTCTTCTGGAAGAGAGGCAAGATATTCTGCTTCTACAATTGCTATTGCCTCTTTTTCAATTTGCTCGCACATTTCTTGACGCTGGCGATTGATGTCTTCGCATTGCATTGCTCTTTCCAACGCTATTCCCATATCGTCAGTTGTCAGCAATTCAATCACAATTTCGGGATCGGCAAGACGACCAATCGCATTAATTCGCGGACCGAGGCGAAAGCCAATATCTTCTGGCTTGAGGGATTTTGGATTTTGGATTTTAGATTTTGGATTTTGGATTGAGGATTGAAGATTAGTTATCACCTCTGCTCCTCTGCTCCCCTGCTCCCCTGCTCCCTTGCTTCCCCCCCCAGTCCCCAGTCCCCTCACCTGCACTCCAGACATCTGAATAAGTGCTTGCACTCCAGCAAGTTTGGATTTGGGTAATTGCTGCAAACCATTTTTCACCCAATGGCGATTCACACCTGTTAAAGGTGCTAAATCTGCAATGGTTCCTAGTGTAAACAGTTCGAGAAGTGGATCGAGTATGCTGCTCTGAGCTTTTCCCAATTGATGTGCCAGGGATACCGCTAAAATATAGGCAACGCCAACTCCAGCCACACCTCGGTAAGGTGAGGATTCATCTATAAGTTTGGGATTGAGGATGGCATGAGCTGGTGGTAATTGCTGGGGAATATCGTGATGGTCGGTGATTATAACTTTTAGACCTAGTTCTCTAGCTCTAGCAATTGGTTCAAATGCTGAAATCCCATTATCTACAGTCAAAACCAAACTGACGCCTTCACTATGGAATTCTTCAATGATGCGTTTGTTGATGCCATATCCCTCATGCATCCGACTAGGAATGGCGTAATTGACTCGAGCACCCAACCATCGGAGACTGCGTAAAAGTAACGCAGTGCTTGTCATACCATCAGCATCATAATCCCCGCAAATAGCTATTTTTTCTTGCGTGGCAATGGCTTCTTGCAATAACTCCAGAGATACAGCTAAGTCGGGGAAGTCTTCTAAGGGCGAAGGTAGTGCCAAGTACTCCAGATTTAAAAAAGCTTGTGCTTGTTCTGGTGTTTCAATTCCTCGATTTATGAGAAGTTGGTTAATCAGAGGAGGTAAATTCGTAATTGCTGCGAGCTTTTGTGCTAAGTCATTTTTCTGAGGGTAAATTTGCCATCGCTGTGATGGTAGTTTTTGCCCGAGACGAGAAAATTTAGGAATAGACTGATCTAGCACAATAAAAAATTATGAATTATGAATTCTAAATTATCATTCATAATTCATAATTTACCATTCATAATTTAAAGAATGTTAACGCGCCCATCGTCGCGAATATACACGGAGCGATCGCCAGGGGATTGCCTACTAGGACGAAGTTCGACTCGCAACGTACCAAAATTTGGTTTGGAGACAATAGCTTTCAAAGGTCGTCCAGTGTCATCCCAAAATACGACAGATATGTTGGGTTCCGTACCATCCCCCTGTTCTAAGCGTATTTGCTGTCCTGACCGTATGGAAATTTGACCAACACCATAGGGCTTTTCTACTTGGATTAATCTTGATGTAGCATTTAACACTTCTACTCGCACGTGCTGACCGGGTGTAAATTCAATTGGACTTCGACCGCAGTGTGAAGCACAAGTTCCAGCGAGCGTAATGGTGTTGTGGTCAGTTCCTCCTAAAAAAAGAGCCATTCCTAATAAAGTTACAGATAAAAACTTAGACATAGAATTAAGTTGATGCAGCTTGGTAAAATTATGTAAATTTTGATACCTAAGCCTAACATCACAATCTGTATTTTGAGTAGTGCCTGTATGACACTTTTGTGACTTACAGCAGTTTTCACTTAAATGAACCACACCGTTTGTAAGGGCGCAATGCCTTGCGCCCCTACATCTGTGGTCTATTTACCTGAAAATGGCTGTAAATTAGTCAGATCCCCGACTTCTTGAAGGATACATCTGGCGATGGGGGGTGACACCCCCTATTGACGAGAAATAAGCTATTTTAGCGCCATTTCAGGACGCGATCGCATTCTGAGTATCGTCTTGAAACGCCTATAAAATCGTTAGGGTGAGGGGTCAGACCCATCATTCGCCAACAGCATCCTTGAAGAAGTCAGGGATCTTGTAGAGTATTCACCTTCGTTTCCATGCTCTGCACATTGGTGACAAGTTAAAAACAAGTAAATTTTGTCAACACATCCAAATATAGAAATAAACTAATAAAAGAATGATAATCAAAAAATCAGAGGTAGCCATCGCCTACCTCTCGCAACCCATAGTGGAGCAATTTCTTACCGAGCGCGGTTTAGGACTCTCCTCAGAGAAAATAGCCATCACTCATATCAGCAATGACTTTGACGTTTTCAGGTTGAAAGCCTCATTATTTTGAGTTAAGAACAATTTCAACTTCCAATTGCTCAATTCGTTGCTTCAGCCATTCAGAAAACAAGTAAGAAATAATTTTTGAACGGGTAATATTATTTAATTGTGGTTGAATGATTTCCTCAACCACAATCAAATGTACTCCCTGGGAGGTAACAATTGGTTTAAGAATCTGGGGCGGAGTTGCTGCAAATACAGCGGCTGATATTTCTGGTTTTAAATCTGTGCGATTCAGTATTCCTTTATATCCTCCAGAGCGGCGAGCTTCAGTATCCTGAATATATTGGTGGGCAACCTCAGGAAAACTTATTTCACCTTCAGTAATTGCATAAAAGAGTTCCATCGCGAGATCTGGCTCATCCAAGACCACTTCATACGCGATCGCTTGTGTATAATCCAACTGATGTTCAACAAAAAACTGTTCAACTTTGTCGGCAAATAAGTGTTCTGTCAACTTTGAAGAAATGACAGTATGATAAACCAACTCTTCAAAATCATCTAATGATAGAGTATGTTTTTGTAACCAGAGCCAAGTGGCGTCAGCACTCTGAAGATTGCTCATTAACCGCAAGTTGTCTGCTGTCTGCTGAAGTTCTGATGGCTCTGCTTTAATGCCTGCTTCTTGTGCTGCACTCACAATAATTTTGCGAGTGAGAATACTCTCAACAATAGTAGGAATTTGGCAAGAAAGTTTGATTTGATGAATAATTTCGTCTGAATATATAGTGGAAATTTGCGACATATCTTATCTACTTATTAACAGTTAAGAACAGGTTTTCTAGAGTTTCAAACCACCTTTTTGCAACTTTTTAAACGGGTCTAGCACAAAGTCAACAATGCGACGCTGCCGAACAATGACTTCAGCCGTTGCTGTTTGACCTGGTGTTAAGGCAAGACGTTTGTTTTCAGTTTGGATATAGGTTTGTGGCAATTCAATTTCTAGTTCAAAATTTTCAACCTTTTCTTGAGCAGTCTCGACAACTTTAGAGTCAGGAGAAATCCAGCGAAGCTTGCCTTCCACCACTCCATAATCTTGGAAAGGATAAGCATCAAATTTGAGTTTTACAGTTACCAGTTTTGATGAGATTGAGTGACCACAGGAAAGTAGGCTCGGAGTTCGACTGCAAATCGCGAATAGTAATGCTGCAATCCTTGGTGCGATCGGTTCCTTTCTCGATAGTTTCGCGTTTCTGCCGAGTGGAAAGTCCCATCTCCTTAAGCAAGCGGTTAATGTGGCAAGCGCTAACCTTAATTCCTTGTTCTTTTACTAGATGCTTGCTTAACCATTGCGCTGTCCAACGTTCAAATGTATAACCATACTCACGCGGACTATGGCTTGCTAGTTCTTTCAAGCGAGCGAGATACTGCTCATTAACAGCCTTGGGGCGTCCCATCGGGCGATCGTTCCAGTGGTGAGCGTTACCTGCTTGTGCCATTGCAATCCAGTATCGTGCTGTCTCTTGCGAACACCCCAGAGCTTCACAGATTTGAGCCTGAGATTGACCAGCATTTGCCAGCAACATAATTTCAATACGACGGCGATATTCTAGGCGCAAATCTGTTTCTAAACTTTTTAGCAGCAATTTTCGTTGAAAAGGTGTTAAGTAAAGATTTTGATTTTCCACAGCGATTCCTCCTAGTAAAACTTGTTGGACTGGATGTTCCTCTGGATGCTCCTTGTGAACCATCGCCTATTTATCAGAATCAAAAGTCCTGGAATTCCACAACTCTTTACAATAGTTCACAGTAATATTGAAAACCCTAAGAATTATGGCTTTTCAAACGGTGATGCAGTGACGGAGAAAAAGCAACACCATCTATAGCAACCGCCAAGGCGGTTAGGACGCCAAACGCAAGACGTCCTCAATGGCATCTCGTAAACAATCAAACTGCCCTAGTTTTTTACGGATTCGACTCTTTAACCAAGACCAACATTTTTCAATTAAGTTTAGATCTGGAGAATAAGGGGGTAAGTACAATAGCTGACAACCAGCATTTTGAATCAATTCTTGAATACGACCACCTTTATGAAATGTGGCGTTATCCATTACCACAACTTGTCCTGGTTTAAGTGTTGGAAGCAAACAAGTCTCCAACCAAGTTTCAAACACTGTTCGGTTACACGCCCCTTCAACAGTAAAGGTCGCTATCAGATTTTGAGCGCAAAGTGCTGCAATTATGTTCACCCGACCTTCACGTCGCCCTGATTTAAGTGCATGGAAGCGCTCCCCTTTTTCATTCCAACCGTAATCATATGCGTCGCGGCTATCCATCCCAGACTCATCAACGTACACAATTTTTTCCTGGGGTAGGGTGGACAAATGCGTTATGAACGCCTGTCGTTTGTCTTCATCACGCTCACGGTAGCCATATGTCTTTTTTTTCGAGTAAAACCAATTTTCTTCAGGGCCCGTGAGATTGTGCGATCGCTAATCTGATCGTCCCAAAGTTCTGCCATCTCAGCTTGGGTTTTATCCCCATGCGTCAGAGCGAACTCACGAAACTTCTCCCAGTCAGTGATGCATGTGACTATTACCAGGAGGCTGATTGGGTAAGGCTCGGAAGTCACCTGTTTCGCCTTGTCGCTTCAGCCATAAATCTAACGCAAGTGCGACTGATGTTGAATAGAAGACTTGCTTCAGTTTTCTTCAGTCCATCAAGTTCAATGGCTTGGATGACTTTTTGACGAAGATCATAACTGTAAGGTTTGGGCATAGGTCAAAGTGATCGCTGTACCACAAAAGGGGCTACTTCTAGTATATGTCCTAATCGCCTTGGCGATTGCTATATATATGCAACATATGAGAGGTGAGCCGATGAAACAGCAATGTAACTATTTGTAACTATTTCAAGCAATTTTACGGTAAGTTTCCTGTCTATTGTGAAGGTTGTAGTTCACTTGAGTGCTGTTTATTTAGGGAACGCAATGTTTAGGTGTAGGCAGCGTTGGCGATCGCAATTGGGACTAGGGAGTTGGTTAGTGGTGGGTAGTACGCTCGCCTCTGTTAATAGCACTTTTGCCCAGATCGTACCTGATGCTACTCTACCCAATAATTCTCGTGTCACTCCCTCTGGCAATACCAGCATTATTGAGGAAGGAACCAAGGCGGGAAGCAACTTGTTCCACAGCTTTGAGCAGTTTTCTGTGCCTACTGGAGGTACAGCCTTCTTCAACAATACTGCGGATATTCAGAACATTATTAGCCGGGTGACGGGTAAGTCAGTCTCGAATATTGATGGTTTGCTCCAAGCTAACGGCACAGCTAACCTGTTTCTGCTCAATCCTAATGGCATTATCTTTGGACCGAATGCCAGTCTAGATATCGGTGGTTCGTTTGTGGGGAGTACGGCGAGTAGCCTGAATTTTGCTGATGGGACTCAGTTCAGTGCGACTGCTCCCCAAAGCACACCCTTGTTGACTGTTAGTGTTCCAATAGGTTTGCAATACGGAGGGAATGCGGCGGGCATCCAAAATCAATCCCAGGCGACCAATAGTAGTAGTGAATTTGTAGGTTTACAGGTTCAGCCAGGTAAAACCTTAGCGCTTGTGGGCGGCGATGTAGGTTTGGATGGCGGCAGTTTGAGTGCTCTGGATGGTCGAGTGGAGATAGCAGGTGTGGGGGGACCGGGAGCGGTAAAGCTTTTTGTTGATGGTAATGGTCTGCGTTTGAGTTTTCCTGATGTGGTGGCACGAGCTAATGTGTACCTCGACAATCGTGCTGAAGTGAATGTCCGCGCCTCTGGTGGCGGTAGTATTGCTATCAATGCTCAGAACTTGAATCTGACGCAAGGAAGTAAACTGGAAGCCGGAATAGCGTCGGGGTTAGGTTTAGGTGACACTAAAGCAGGCAATATTGAGATTAATAGCACTGGTAATGTCTCCTTTGATGGAGAAGGGAGTGGTGCATACAATCAGGTAGAATCAAACGCTATTGGCAACGCAGGCAACATCAATGTCACGGCAGTTTCACTGTCTGTCACCAATGGAGGTGAATTAAATACGAGTACTGGAGGACAAGGAAATGCGGGCAATGTGAACGTTAACGCTCGTGATAAAGTCTCCTTTGTTGGGGAGAGCCCCAATAATCGTTCCAGCCGTGTCTACAGCCGGGTAGAAGAAAAAGGTGTGGGGCAAGGAGGTGATATTTATATTAAGACAGGGTCGCTCTCAGTGAGTGATGGCGCTTTCCTAAGTGCTATTACCTTAGGAATAGGGGACGCAGGCAACGTGACTATTGATGCCCGCGATACAGTTTCCTTTGTTGGGACGGGTCCTCCTGCTGACAATTATTTTCCTAGTGGTGCTTACGCTTCAGTGTACATAGATGCCAGGGGTCAGGGAGGTAATGTCAATATTACGACAGGTTCGCTCTTCGTTACCAATGGTGCTCAGTTGAACACGAATACTAGAGGACAAGGAAATGCGGGCAATGTGAATGTTAACGCCCGTGATACAGTCTCCTTTGTTGGGGAGAGTCCCAATAATCGTTCCAGTGGTGCCTACACCTGGGTAGGAGACGAAGGCGTGGGGCAAGCGGGTAATATCTATATTAAGACACGGTCGCTCTTAGTGAGTGATGGCGCTTTCCTAAATGCTAATACTGAGGGGTATGGAAATGCAGGCAATGTAACTATTGATGCCCGCGATACAGTTCGATTTGATGGAGCGGGTCCTCCTGCTGACGATTTTTTTCCTAGTGTTGCTCAAACTCAAGTGAACCCAGGTGCCAGGGGTCAGGGGGGTGATATTTACATCTCGACAGGGTCGCTTGAGGTCACAAAAGGTGCTTTCCTGAGTGCCAGGTCCCTTGGAATAGGGGACGCAGGCAACGTAACCATTAACGCCCGCGATAAAGTCTCTTTTGATGGAGTGGGTAGAAATCGTAGATTCTACCCCTACCTAGGCAGCGGTGCCTACAGCCAGGTAGATAAAACAGGTGTGGGGCAAGCGGGTGATATTTATATCTCGACAGGGTCGCTTGAGGTCACAGGTGGTGCTTACCTAAGTGCCGGTACCCTTGGAAAAGGGGACGCAGGCGACGTAACTATTAACGCCCGCGATAAAGTCTCTTTTGATGGAGTGGGTACAAACGGAATATCCAGTGGTGCTTACGGTCAGGCGCGATTTCTTAATACTCAAGGCAGGGAGGTAATGTCAATATCACGGCGGGGTCGCTCTCGGG